>JAYWDR010000227.1:0-2042 GCA_043779735.1 Cyclobacteriaceae bacterium
ACTTCACTATTTAACTCAATGCGTCATGAAAAAATCCTTAATTGCCATCTTTTTCCTGAATGCGACTTTCTCTGTCGCACAAACTGCACCGGCCCCTACACTCAGGTCGGTATTGGTGGAACAATTGAAGACCACGCACAATAAGAAAGACTGGTTTGTACCCGTGAACATCGCACTGGAAGGACTCACCCCCGAACAGGCGATGTGGAAAGACGGCAGTGGCAACCATTCCGTGGGGCAGCTTGCCTATCACCTGCTCTTCTGGAATGAACGGCAACTTGCCAAATTCAAGGGCGAGAAAGAAGCAGCCTTCAGCGGCAACAATGAAGAGACCTTCAACTCCTTTGATAAAAACAGTTGGACCCAAACGGTAACCAAGCTCGACAAGGTGATGACGGATTTGGAAAAAATCGTGCAGACGGCGGATGAGACCAAACTGAAAGAATGGTCCTCAACGATTGCCAACATCAGCACGCACAATGCTTACCATACGGGTCAGATTATTTTTGTGAGGAAGTTGCAAGGGTCGTGGGATCCGGAGAAGGGGGTGAAGTAGGCTATGTTCGCTTGGGGGTATTCTGAGATGAGTATAGGTATCTTAGGATTGGCGATGCTAAAAAAATGAGTATTCGTGTATATACCAACACGATTGAATTTACTTTGAGTAATCATCCCAATCTTTCACCTGCCTCAATTGAGGAACTAGGAAAGAGTGTCTCCAGCATGAAATCAACTCTAAATAATTTCTCATCACTTGGTTCAAGAAGCAAGTCTATCGTATTGGGTGCAATTTCTATCGCAAAGCATTCTTCCAAATATTGGCATGATAACTATGCCAAATGGAGGACGGAATTCGGAAATACCAAGAATCAAGGTAAAACGCAACTCGAAATAGATTGGAAGGTAGTAGGGGGAGCGGATATTGCGGCAGGGGTTTCCACTGGTATTCTCACCTCTACAGCACTTGTAGTCCCATTGATAGGCTGGGGAGCATGGGCAGCAGTAACTGGTGCGGCTGCACTTATCGCCTCTGCGGGCGCAGCCATCATATATGCAGAATACTGCATACCTCACCTTTCTAACAGAAACTCAGGAGGAACCCGCAATAGATCACTGAGTGGTGCAATCATCGCATACGTAAGCTTTCTTGATCTTTTTAATATTCTTGAAACAACGGTCTTGTCGCCAAGAACCTTTGCCAGATCTGTTTGCTTCAGGCCAAGAACTTGCATCCGTATTTTGATCACTTCAACAGGATCTCCTGGTAAAGGGATTTCCCAGCCTTGCTTGCGTTCGTAATCTTCAATCAGGATCGTTAAGGTTTCCAACAACTGACCTTCAGGTGAATAGGCGGGAGGATCTGGCTCCATCAACTCATCAACCTTTTTCAAGTATTGTTGATACTGACTTTTGTTTCGGATCGCTTTAATTTCAAAAGTGCTCATTCTCAAACTTTTTTAACGTCAATTCTATCATATTCAGGGTGAGTGCCAATAAATCTGACAAACCCAATCCTTGTCTTGTAAGCAAACTTCACAACCAATCGGCAATTGCCTCCTGCAATATTGAAGACTGCCCGATTGTCGCCAACAATACTGGCCTTCGGATAGTGCTGCTTGACATCGTGAGGAGAGCTCCAATCTGCCTTCGCTGCTATCCCATACCACTCTTCAAGTTCCTTTCGGCTGTTGGCATGCTTGTTCCAATACTCCCGAAGCGTTCTTTTCGCGATGATCCGCATACCGATAACGTAAAAGTAAAGAAAGTTGACATATTGTCAACTGTTGACAACCAAGTTCTTAAGGAATTTGAAGATTACGTCAAATAATTTCCATAAGATCAGGAAAACATGCAAAACAATAGGCTGCCTTGAAACCGTCTTATTCCCAGTCCTATAGCACTTCCTTTTATTTCCCGCTACCCCATTTTATCTCTACCTTTGCCGCTTAAAATAGGGCCTGGAATGACTGGAATGGAGAACATCCGCAACTTTTGCATCATCGCACACATCGACCACGGGAAAAGTACTTTGGCGGACCGCC
>JAYWDR010000228.1:0-6150 GCA_043779735.1 Cyclobacteriaceae bacterium
AGCACTACGGTGTTGCTGAGTGAAGCGGCCCGCTTATTGAATTCACGTACGGTGGCAGCACACGTTCCAGTGTCCAGGCTGGGAAAAATATTTAGAACAACGTTCTTGCCTGCATAATTTTTCAGGGTGACATCTTTCAGGTCATTGCCCGTGAGTGTAAAGTCCGGGGCGATGCTACCAACGGCCGGAAGACTACCGACAGTGTTTACTACGTTTTCTCCTAGTTTGGTCTGTGCCATACTTTTTCTAATTTATTAAGTTAAAATGATTTTCTCATTAGCGGATTCGGTCCGAGTCGCGTACCAGTTTTTCGTCCTTGCGGATATATCGATTAGCAATCATGTTGCAGATCATGGCAATGGCTGGCAAGTACAGTCCCAGGCCATATCCTCCGGCTAACTGATTTGATTTTATCAATCGGGTGGCAAAGTACACAGCGGTTCCCAACGCCCCCATCATGAAAAGTGAATTCAGTGCTCCCAATTTCAGCTGTAACATCCTGTTTTCAAATTTTCCTATTTCTATAACTGCCAATGTTGCGGCAGCCATTGCCAATAAAGCAGAGGCTGCGTATGGAAAATATATCGTATTCCGAACGTCCCCGCTCCTAATAGTATAGTGCAATGGGAAGAGTATTTTTTCAACATCATTCTCGGAAGCTACCCATACAGGGAAGAAAATCATTAGCACCATACACAGGCATGTTACCGCCAGGAATATTGTTTGCTTTCTTTGCCACATAGCGAGGTTGAAGTAACTTGGGTCCGTTTTCGAAGGTCAAAAATAGGGATTTTTACTATCGTTCGTATCAAGCACTTTACTCTATGAAAACGGCGTATATCATTGACATTCTCCGCACCCCTGTTGGTAAGTACGGAGGGTCCCTTTCGTCAGTTCGTCCTGACGACCTCGCAGCGCATGTTATCCGTGAATTGGTGAGGCGAAATCCTATGATTGACCCTACGCTCCTCGAGGATGTTGTATTCGGTGCAGCCAACCAATCAGGAGAAGACAACCGGAACGTTGCACGGATGGCCCTTTTGTTGGCTGGACTACCAACCTCCGTGGCTGGGATGACCATAAACCGGCTTTGCGCTTCCGGGCTTCAGGCCATTATGGAAGCTGCAAAAGGAATAATGACCGGCGATGGTGACGTGTACATTGCCGGTGGCGTAGAAAACATGAGTCGGGCACCTTTTGTGTTGGCGAAGGGTGACGGGGCCTTTTCACGCAAAGCGGAAATATATGATACCACATTAGGCTGGCGTTTTACCAATCCTGCCCTGGCCAGGTTGTATCATCCTTTCAGCATGGGCGAAACCGCCGAAAACGTCGCAGAGAAATGGAAGATCAATCGCGAGGCTCAAGATCAATTCGGGTGGATGTCCCAACAAAAGTATTTCAAGGCCGAGGCCGTTGGCAAGTTCAAGGAGGAGCGGGTGTCCGTCACTGTTCCCAAGGGAAAAGAGTCATTCCTGTTTGATCGTGACGAATATCCTCGTGAGACCTCTTTGGAAAAACTTGCCAGCCTAAAGCCTGCATTTCGTGAAAATGGTACGGTAACCGCTGGCAATTCCTCCGGTATTAATGACGGTGCGGCTGCCTGCTTTGTGGCCAGTGAGGAAATTGTAAAAAGATTTAACCTGAAGCCGCTTGCAAGAATCGTCTCTATGTCGGTAGCGGGAGTTGATCCCTCCTTCATGGGCGTTGGACCGGTACCAGCTACACAGAAAGCGCTGAAGAGGGCGGGTCTCAAAGTTTCTGATCTCGGGTTGGTGGAGCTAAACGAGGCATTTGCCTCTCAATCGCTGGCCTGCATTAATGATCTTGGACTAAATCCTGATTGTGTAAATGTAAATGGTGGGGCCATCGCCATTGGTCATCCATTGGGTTGCAGCGGTGTTCGCATTAGCGCAACCTTGATTTATGAGATGCAAAAACGAAAAGTGAAATTTGGGCTTGCCACCATGTGTGTTGGAGTGGGGCAGGGAGCAGCCCTCATCTATGAAAGTTGCTGAGTTTCATAGATGATGCGCTACTTTTTTGAAATCACATACCACGGCAAACAATATCATGGCTGGCAATCGCAGTCCAATGCGATGGGCGTTCAACAGATCGTAGAGGATGCCCTGTCCAAATTACTTCGTGAAAAGATTTCGATCGTAGGCAGCGGCCGCACTGATACCGGCGTACATTGTGCCCAACAATTTTTTCATGCTGACATCGAAAAACCCTTTGATCCTGATAACCTTATCATTCGACTGAATTCCTTTCTACCCAGAGATGTTGCCGTACGTTCGCTCCGGAAAGTAAATTCATCAGCGAGTGCCCGATATGATGCGGCCAAACGAACTTACCAATACCATATCACTCTTGCGAAAGACCCCCTACAGGTAGGACTTGCCTTTTACTTCTATAAAGCACTGCATGTGCCAACCTTACAAAGGGCTGCTGCGTTACTAATCGGGACGCACGACTTTGAATGCTTCAGTAAGGTGAAAACGGATGTGAATCATTTTATGTGTAACGTAAAGGAAGCCCGCTGGAAACAAAAAGGCGATCAATTGGTTTTTACCATTACTGCGAATCGCTTCCTTCGCGGCATGGTTCGGGCGGTCGTCGGGACTTTGCTGGATGTAGGCACCGGAAAAATATCAGTAGAGGATGTCAAAAGCTTATTGAAAAGCAAAGACCGCAAAAAAGCTGGCATGAATGTGCCGCCGGAAGGTCTATATTTAATGAGCGTAACGTATCCCAAATCAGTTTATATGAAATAGACCTTCCCCACAATCCCATTGTATTGGGAGTGGGGGGCTAAGGTTAGACTTATGGAAAAGGAAAAAGTCAGTAGCGGTAATATCATCGACTTTAATGTTCTGAAGCGAATTTTTCAGTTCATCGAACCCTATAAAGGCCGGTTTTACATCATCACCTTATTGACCATTGTTCTCGGAGTGCTAACACCACTTCGCCCGATCCTCATCCAGCGCACTCTTGATAATGATGTCGCCTATGGAAACTATTCAGGTATGGTAAATGTGATGTTGATTATCTTCGGCCTGCTTGTGCTGCAATCCATCCTGCAATACATTCACACTTACCTTTCAGGACGCATTGGCCAATACGTTATCCGCGATATCCGTATTAAGCTCTATCAACATCTCATAAGTCTTCAGCTTAAGTTTTTCGACAAGACCCCTATTGGAAGGTTAGTAACCCGCACCATATCTGATGTAGAGACGCTGGCAGATGTTTTCAGCGAAGGGTTAGCTGCCATGGCTGGAGACTTGCTACAGATAGTCTTCATCTTGATCTTCATGTTTATTATGGATTGGCGCCTGGCACTTGTAAGTCTCTCCACGATACCTCTCATGTTATTGGCAACTTATGTTTTTAAAGAAAAAATAAAAGTAGCTTTTAATGATGTACGCAATGCTGTTTCCAACTTGAATTCATTTGTCCAGGAGCATATCACTGGTATGAACATTGTTCAAATATTCGGTAGTGAAAAACGGGAATTTGAAAAATTTAAAGAGATCAACAAAGACCACTTAGACTCCAACCTAAAATCCGTACTTTATTATTCAGTGTATTTTCCCGTGGCCGAGATTATTGCAGCGATGGGTATTGGTTTGTTAATGTGGTATGGGGCCAAAGGGGCCATGCATCAGGAACAGACGGGCATCACTGTCGGAACGCTTACAGCGTTCATCATGTTCATTCAAATGTTTTTTCGCCCGATTCGAATGATTGCTGATCGGTACAATACATTGCAAATGGGCATCGTAAGTTCCTCTCGTATTATTAACCTGCTTGATAGCAAAGAAGATGTCATGCTCAATGGCATCCACCATCCAACTATGATGAAGGGTGACGTAACATTTGAACATGTATGGTTTGCCTATAAAGATGCCGACTACGTTTTGAAGGACGTCAATGTTGATATTAAGGCTGGAGAAACGATTGCGATGGTGGGCGCCACAGGAGCCGGCAAATCGTCAATCATCAATTTGCTAAGTCGTTTTTATGACATCAATCGTGGGTCAATAAAAATTGATGGGACTGATATTAAAGAATATGATCTCAATTCACTGAGAAAAAATATTGGAGTGGTGTTACAAGATGTCTTCTTGTTTTCAGATAGCATCAGGAACAATATTACGCTAGGCAATCCGGAGGTAACAGACGAAAGAATTATGCATGCCGCAGATTTAGTCGGAGCAAGACTATTCATTGAGCGATTGCCCGGTAAACTTGATTACAACGTAATGGAGCGAGGCGCAACACTGTCAGTTGGACAACGTCAGTTGCTCTCCTTCATTAGGGCCATGGTATACGATCCTAAGATTCTCATTTTGGATGAAGCCACATCATCTGTTGACTCTGAAACCGAAGGATTGATACAGGATGCTATCGTGAAGATGATGAGTCATCGCACTTCCATTGTCATTGCACACCGACTCTCCACCATACAAAAAGCAGACAAAATCATTGTGCTTGACAAGGGTGAGATCAAAGAAATCGGGAATCATGAGGCCCTGTTGGAGCATGAAGGTTTCTACGCTCAACTCCATAAAATGCAATACAAAGAAGTGGTCTGACAGTGGGCGGTTTGCTTCCTAATTCACAACCTCGTTAGCCCAAAAGAGCTATATTTGCTCTAATGCGCGGCTTAAAACACATTTGCATTCTACTTACGCTAGTCATGGCTGCGGAAATTGGTTTTTGCCAGGGAACCAAAAGTCCAAGAAGTGCGGGGTTTCGTATTCCGAAGGTGAATAGCAATAAGGCACGCATCATCTGCCCAATTTTTGAAGAAAGTAGGTACCCCTATCAGGGAATTGGTTTTAAGTTAGGCGATCCGTTTGCACTGACGTATAAATTCTACGCTAATAAACATTTTTCCTTTGCTGCCGATGTGGGTAAGGCTGCCAGTGGATTATACAATCGATATTACCGGGATGCTTTTGTCACCTACCTTCCGGACACATTGAACAGGAACCAAACAATTCAATACCTCGCCCATAAAGTGACCAGCGATTGGTTTCTGGAGACAAAATTTCTCTATCAATGGGATGCTGAAAAAATCTCGAAAGGGCTACAACTCTACGCTGGCCTTGGCTGGCAATGGCGTAGCACAACCATAACGTATGACTACAATTTTAATGATCGCTCCAGGAACTTCGACGAAGGAAAATTTGGAAAGTTTACAGAATCACGGTTTACCTACGGGCCGGTAGTCGTGTTGGGTTTTGAATATTCGTATTTCTCGCTTCCGCTTTCTGCCTTTATAGAAATAGAAATGTATACCGATGCGCTTATTGATCCGGGTTACCAGAGGTTCCAGGGTGGTATTGGGTTGAGGTATGTCTTTTAGCAGTCGATCCTATAAAGTATGCATGTTAGAGCTTTCTTATGCATTTCCATCGCTGTACTGTTGCTTGGCAGTTGTACTTTCATTCGACTCGGTGGGACGAAACCATCGCACAATTCATCACCCTATCAGCAGCTTGATTTCCAAACCTTGGTTAAGAGGTACATGAAAAAGGATAAATTGAATGCCATCGAAGGCATATATTCCGTTTCCGGCTCCGTGATAAAAAAGAGAAAAGGATTTCTAACTAGCGAAGACAAAGAAAAAACGGCTGACCGCAAAGAAAATTATGCTAGGGTCGCGATTCTTCAGGATCCAAGCGACACCGGTAAAGACTATATAGAACTATCCCTGGATAAAGAAAATCTCCCAAGCTATTCCATCATAGGAGAATTTAGCACCTCGGTTGCCGGAAATATCTTAGTATACAAACATTTTGATGCAAAAGGTAAGAGCTCTTCATTTACATTCACCACAGACCCAGCCTCAGATCTTTTAGAAGGTATCCGCGTGGAAAACGATGGGAATGCTACCATAACCTACAAACTTACCTACGTTAAGCTGTCAAAGTAATCAGTTCTCGACCTCCTCCGACGTCATCTGCTTATCATAAAGCTGGCGGTAAATTCCGTTTTGCTCCAACAACGCTTCATGCGTACCTTCCTCTGCAAGCACCCCATCATTCAAAACCACTATTTTACTGGCCAGCTTGGCTGAGGAAACACGGTGTGAAATAATGATCGTTGTTCGTCCCCTCATGACAGACCTCATACTGT
>JAYWDR010000229.1:0-6148 GCA_043779735.1 Cyclobacteriaceae bacterium
GACGAATTGTGGTCGCATTTCTATGCTGCCAACATAATTCAGCTTAACCGGCATCTTGTCGGCATGAATTCCATCCTTATTTTGGTAGCTATACCGTCAGTATATCTTGTCTTTTCGATGTTCATGCTGACGCGAGAAGCAAGGTTCACAAAATACCAGTCGCAACTTTTTCAGACCATCTTTTTATGGTTGGCTATCGCCATTATTCAATTCTGGCTGACAGCAGAACGGACGCCTCACAGTTTATACACTGTCATCCCAGCAGTAGCCTATTTCATCAGTCACTATTTGCTGTTGATTCATAGAAAATGGATTGCAGAAATGATGTTGTGGCTTTTCGTTTTGGGCTTGCTCTATGTGAATTTCAGTTCGCGCTACCAATTGTTAAATCAAGTGAAGTATGTGGCGCTTTTTCCGATGCCCTCTCCACAGTACAAGAATTTGGTGGGCAAGAAAATAATGATAATTGGAAATGACCTCTCACTCTACCAGCACAATAAAATGTCAGGAGGCTTCCTTGATTGGGACCTTTCTAAAAAATATTTTGAACAACCCGGTTATTATGAGAATATTATCCGGATCAATGAAGCAATTGTTCGAGATGTGCCTGAGGTTATCATTGATGAAAGCGGATTAATGGGACCAATCATCGAGCGAATTCCTTCGCTGAAAGTGACACATCGACGAGAAGGGACACTTTATCGAAAGCGCTAACAATTAATCTTTTCCACCCTAGGTGAATGCCGACCTGCTTCGAAGCTGGAGTTTAGGAATCGGTTGGTTATTTTTTCAGCTAACTCGCTGGTTATTTGTCGTGCCGGTAGGCATAGGATGTTCGCATCATTATGTTCGCGTGCCAGTACAGCCAGCTCTTCTTTCCAGCAAACCGCAGCACGGATGCCGGGATGCTTGTTGGCGGTAATAGCTACACCATTACCGCTTCCACAGATTAGGAGGCCGAGCGTAAATTCATTTTTCTCTACCGCCAGCGCTACAGGATGAGCAAAATCTGGATAATCTGCCGATTCGATACTGTATGTGCCGAAATCTTTTGCCAGGTGGCCATTTTGAGCAAGCCATTTTTTTAAGTGCTCTTTCAACTCAAAACCCGCATGGTCGGCGCCTATGGCTATTTTTTGGATCATGCGGTCATTTCATCTGTTTTGGCTTCCTGCTCTGCCTCTTTCTTTTTTTGCCGGACAACATACGCGGATATAAAAATACTGATTTCATACAAGAGAAACAACGGCAGGGATATCAACACCTGGCTTAACGGATCGGGAGGAGTCACTATAGCGCCAATAATAAGAATTACAATAATGGCGTGCCTCCGGTAGGTGCGCATGAACTTCGGTGTGAGCAAGCCTATGCGGGTCATAAAGTAGACCACTACCGGCAATTGGAATAGCAACCCGCTTCCAAACACGAGCGCGACGAAGGTAGAAACATACGAGGTGATGTCAAATTCGTTTACAATCACATCGCTGATGGAGTACGAAGAAAAGAACCACGTCATCATGGGACAGAGGATGAAGTAGCCAAACGAGATACCGAGCAAGAACAAAAATGAGACGGCGAACACGGCGCCCCGTGAATTTTTCATCTCACTCTGGCGAAGGCCCGGCTTGACGAACCTCCAGATTTCCCAAAATACATAGGGGAAAGAAATAATAAAACCAGTAATGAAGGCGGCGAGCACCTGCATGGTAAACTGACCTGTCATGTATCGACTCTGAATTTTGAATGGGAAAGCTTTGGCACACAGTGTATCAACTGAGCCTGTAAGATGCCCCAGTTTGCACAGCCATTTGAATGTTGGAAAATCTATGTTTGCTGGAGCAAAGATTATGTTTTGAAAAATCCATGGCATGAAAAAGAATGCCACGATCATAAAGAACATAATGGCTGTAATGGACCGCACAATGTGCCAGCGCAATTCCTCCAGATGGTCAAGGAATGACATTTCTTTTTCTTCGCTCATAATGCATATTTCCTGCAAATCCCGCAGATGAACTCAGACAAGTTGGCTGAGAAAAATCAGAGGGATATGAAATTTGACTTAACGATACAACGGGAACCTCTTCATAAACGCATTCACTTTCATTTTCAACGCCTTCAAGCGCTTTTCGTCGCCCGGCTTTGCAAGAGCTTCATCCATCAGGTCAACCACTTTGAGGATGTCTTTTTCCTTCATCCCTCGTGTGGTAATGGCCGGCGTGCCAATCCGCATTCCGGACGTGACCATAGGCGATTGGGTATCAAAGGGCACCATATTCTTGTTGATGGTAATGTCTGCTTTGATAAGCGTTTCTTCCGCCAATTTACCCGTCAGATTTTTGGAGCGGAGGTCGATCAGCATCAAATGATTGTCCGTGCCACCTGAAATTATTTTATAACCACGGCTGGTGAATTCAGCGGCCATGGTTTTGGCATTCTTGGCTACCTGTATAATGTATTGCATGTATTCATCGCTCAACGCTTCCTGAAAGGACACTGCCTTTGCGGCAATTACATGCTCCAGCGGACCGCCTTGTGTGCCAGGGAAAACCCCAGAATCAAGTATAGCGGAGATTTTGCGGAGATCACCTTTGGGCGTCTTCAAGCCCCAGGGGTTATCAAAATTTTTGCCAATCATTATAAGCCCACCGCGAGGACCACGCAACGTCTTGTGTGTGGTGGTAGTCACAATGTGGCAATGTTCCATCGGGTCCATGAGCAAGCCCCGCGCAATGAGTCCGGACGGATGGGAGATATCGGCGAGTAGCAACGCGCCGACAGCATCCGCTGCAGCGCGCAACTTCAGGTAGTCCCAATCGCGGCTATAGGCAGAGGCACCACAGATGATCATCTTCGGCTTTCCGCGCTGGGCAATCTCCATTACTTTATCAAAATCAATCAGCCCTGACTCTCTTTCTACCCCATAAAAGGAGGGTTGGTACAATTTTCCAGAAAAGTTTACCGATGAGCCATGGGTAAGATGGCCTCCGTGTGACAGATCAAAACCCAGAATCTTGTCTCCTGGTTTCAAGCAGGCCAACATGACTGCGGCATTGGCCTGGGCGCCCGAGTGGGGCTGCACATTGGCCCAGCTGGCGCCGAAAAGCTCTTTTACCCGGTCAATGGCCAATTGTTCGATCTCATCGACCACCTCACAGCCACCGTAGTAACGTTTGCCGGGCAATCCCTCAGCATACTTGTTGGTGAGTACCGTTCCCTGCGCTTTCATCACCTGTTCCGATACAAAATTTTCAGAAGCAATTAGCTCGATACCGTCTTGCTGCCGGTGTTTTTCCTTGTCGATAAGGTCAAAAATTATTTTGTCGCGTTTCATGATTTCAGAAATTCCGGATTCTCAGTTGTAACATAAGGATTCGATTCATACCGGGGGTCAAAAATAGTTCGGGTAATAGTAGTATTGAAAAATTAGCAGCATAAATAAAAAGAAAGTCTGGAAAGATTTATTACCAGCTTCCGCTGCTGCCACCCCCACCAAAACTGCCCCCTCCTCCAGAAAAGCCCCCTCCACCACCACCCCCACCCATGCCACCCATGCCACCGATAAACCAGCCTCCTGAAGAGGTCCAGCCTCCGCTGCGAGATTTATTTCTGTTGAGGAACCTGGATAGGATGAAAACCAAGAATACAATGAGCATGAACGGGAGCCTGCTTCGTCCATTATTTCGACCAATAGGTGCCTGGTCGGCTTTGTACTCGCCTTTTATGCCAAGTATTATTGCATTGACCGCTGCATTAATGCCAGTGTCATAATCACCCCTGCGGAAATTGGGAGCTATTTCGTTTCTGATAATGCGACTACTCAGTGCATCCGTGAGAACCCCCTCCAATCCCTGACCGGCTTCAATCCGTACTTTACGGTCGTTGACAACGATAAGCAACAGTACCCCATTGTCTTTCTCCTTTTGTCCAAGGTTCCATTCGTCATGCGCAACCCGAAGGGCATATTGCTCTAAAATTTCTCCATCTAATGACGCAATTGTAAGTATGGCTACCTGGTTGGTAGTAGAGTCTTCAAAGGCTTTCAACGTTTGCTCAAGTTTGTCTATTGCACCTTGCGACAGCACATGGGCCTCATCATGAACCCGAAGGCCCACCAGCTGAGGGATTTCTTTCTGAGCATTGGTTGTTGATGCAATACCTACAAGTAAAGTCAATCCAAGAAATAGACGATGGAAGTATTGATTCATGAGCGTATGGTCGTGGGAATGTGATGACGAATTAATTTTCGATGCGCAGGTCATCACGTAATTCGTTGATGTCATCGGGGGTTTTGACAAACCCTTTTTCAAGGAGAATTTCTCCGCATCTGAGAATGGCAGCCTCGATACCATCTGTCACTTTACCTATCCTAATTTTATCAATAATGTTTCGTACCATTTTATCCCACTCTTTTTGTTCCACCACTTTACTAATTCCCCGGTCAGCCATTACCATCACTTCGCGTTCAAAGAATGAAATAAAGATCATGATGCCCGTGCGATGGCGAGTATTGAATACTTCCTCTTCGAGAAAAGCATTTTCTGCACGTTTCCGGGTAGCCTGGTCCATGTGAGACTGACCGAGCATTACTCTCTTGAGGGGACCGATGCTATGAGTGACTGTGGCCCCTATCAATCCACCCGTAATCACCGATAGAAAGATGAAGAGTGGATCGTAGACCGTCATTGAAGGCACATAACTGTCAAACACGATAATTACAAGAAATACCATCGAGGCCACTACCAATGCTCCCCTGTAGTTAGCAATGGTGTAAAAACCGCTGCGTTCAACAAAGACAGGTACGATTTCACCTGAAATTTTATCTTCAGCCTGCTTTACGGCCGCTTTAATGCGCTCGAGGTCTTGCGTAGTAAATCTGTTTTTGAGAGACATGATAATGTGGGGATTACCCTTTTAATAATTCAATAGCCGCTTAACGCAACTGACCCAAGGTTGTGAGTTAGGTTCTTCAACAAATTTAACAAACCATTGTCACTTCCATAATGAATGTGTATTGGGCAATAAATAGTTGTTCAGTTAAGCCATTAGATGTTCTTCCCTTTCCATCGTCCGGAGCGAATATAGAGGAATGCCATGGTAAACATGCTCATCCAATATACCCACTCACTGGCCCATGCCCAGGTGATGGGTAAGTGCAGATATTCAAGTACTAGATATACATACAGGCAGTAGAGTATGATCGTGATCAGCTCTATCATGAGGTTGACGGTGGTGTTGCCGGTGCCCGTGACGGCATTCAACCAGATCACGGAAAAAGACATCATCACCAGGGCCACCGAAACGACCCGCACTACCGGAATGGCCTCTTCAATAAATGCCGGCCCTTGCCCAAAAGATGATAGGAGTAACCCGGGAAAAGCATTGAGGATCGCCACAATGACTACTGAACATGCCAGGCTCATTTTCACAATCCTTCGAATGAGAGGCATCACTTCTTCCTGCTTACCCTGACCGATAATGTTACTCACCATGGTGTTGGTAGTGGCCGCAAAGGACCAGGAGAAAATGCCGGCTACCCCAAAAATATTTCGCATCGTATTTGAAATCGCGAGGGCCCTTTCACCATGATGTTCGATAAGTATATAGAAATATTCCCATGTAATAATGCTAATAGCAAATTGTGCAATGAGTGGTGCAGATTGTACCAGTATGAGTTTGATGGTGGAGAACTTTAACCTGGTCTGTTCAAAAAAAGCAAATCGCTGATGAAGTCCTTTGAGGTGGATGACAAGATAGATGACAAGCAACCCGGTGGCCTCCGCGATGATAGAGGCGTAAGCGGCGCCATCAAATCCCAGTGCGGGCAATCCGAAATGACCATAGATCAAACTGTAGTCAAGAAAAATATTTGTGAGTGCTTCAGCCATAGTGCCCCACACCAGAAATCGGGTTTGGTTGGTGCCCACCAGAAAGGCGTTGCGCATAACATACAGATAGAGAAAGGGTAGACCCCAGATGCGGATCAGCAGAAACCGAATTGCTTGCTCGGCCATTTCGTGGTGGTGGATCGTAGCGCGCAATATCATTGGGGCAAATGAATACGTGACAAGGATGCCGAGGAAAGCAATCACCAATGCGACCCACACGCCGTGGAAGAAAAGTTGGCCTATTTCCTTTGGAAGATTTTGTC
>JAYWDR010000230.1:0-6136 GCA_043779735.1 Cyclobacteriaceae bacterium
GCCCACAGCACGCCCTCTTTCACAGGCGACTCTGCGAGCGAGTATAAGGTCGATCCGTCCCACGTCATCAGGTTATCACTCGCCATGCCGCCTGAATTCTGCTGGTGGGTTTTATCGTTTGTCGTCAAGTCAGGACTAAGCTCCTTCCAGCTTTGGCCACGATTGGAGGTTTCGTGAACAAATTGGCTTCCCACCCACACACGGCCAGGCACGTGTCTTGAGAGCACCATGGGAAAATTCCAGTGCCAGCGGTACTTCGCATTGGCCGGAGTATTTCCAATTTGAGTTTGTGGCCACACGCGCACATCCCGCATGTTTCTCGTGGTGAGATCAAAAATGTCCAATCCACCATCATAGCAACCAGACCACACGATGTTATTATCAAATGGGTCAGGTTGCGCGAAGCCGCTCTCACAACCTCCTACCCCATGCCACAGGCCCAGCGGGATTGATCGACCTTCCAGGCTCCTGCTGGGCCCTCGATACGACCACGCATCCTGCCGATTAGAATATACATAATAGGGAACGCGGTCGTCGACGGCGATGTGATACATCTGGGCAATGGGAACATTGATGTTAGTCCAGGTCTTGCCACCGTTGAAAGACAGGTTGGCACATCCATCATGAGCACACATAATCCGGTCCGGTATTTTAGGATCAAACCACATGTCGTGATTATCTCCACCGGCCGCCCACTGATTGAACTTGCTTGAAAAAGTTTTTCCGCCATCTTCCGACATTTTTATTCCCACACAAATAGTGTAAACCTGATTCTCATTCCTGGTAGAAACGCGAAGTCGTGTGTAGTAGCCGGCACGCTGACCCATCGAGTGATCTTTTTGCATTAATTTCCAGCTATCACCTCCATTTTCAGAACGGTAAAGCCGTGGCTCGGTGTCTTCAATAAGTGCATACACAATATTTGGATTTGTGTAGGCAACATCTACGGAGGTCTTTCCGACAGGATGGCTCGGGCCGCTCTCCAGTCCGTTTCTCAACGGCTCCCAGGTTTTACCACCATCTTTCGTTCTATAGATACCACTAGCGGCACCGCCACTCTTCAGATTCCAGGTCTTGATTTCCACTTCCCACATAGCCGCATAGAGGACATCTGGATTTTTCGGATCTATCGAAAGGTCAGAGCAGCCGGTGTTTTCATTCAGAAAGAATACCCGTTCCCAGGTCTTGCCGCCATTTATCGTCTTGTATACGCCGCGTTCCTGTTGTGGTCCTGCCGCGTGTCCAAGGGAAGCCACATACACCACATTGGTGTCGGTTGGATGAACAATCACTCGACTTATTCGAAACGTCTTTTCAAGTCCAACGTTCTTCCAGGTCTTGCCTGCATTGGAAGACTTATACACACCGTTTCCCACAGCATGTGCCGGGCGAATCAAGAACGTCTCGCCGGTGCCTACCCATACCTGATTGGCATTCGAGGGAGCCAATGCCATGGCTCCAATAGACGAGTCATCTGTCTTATCGAAAATCGGACGCCAATGGAACCCCATGTCTTCCGTTTTCCAGACACCACCGGACGCAGCACCGATATAGGATACGTTGGGATTGCCAGGCTCTCCCACCACCGCAATAGCGCGATTGCCATCGGGACCAACAAATCTGAAGTTCAGATTTGAAAATAATCTGGGATCGATTGATTGGGCATTCAGTGATGCAACTGCACCCAGCATAAAAAAAATCAGGGGTAGTTTTTTCATAACTTCAAATTTATGAAAAGTAACTACCCCTGATCATTACTACAACCTGTTGTTTAGCGAAGGCTTGCAGTATTTTGATGAGTGGACTAAACCATCTTTCAGACATTCATCACACTATTCCTATGCTGCCTTAACGGCTACCGGAGCTTCAACTTTGGCTCTCTTAGGTTTACTGCGCTTAAATTCTTTTTTCAACAGGTGAGCAAATTCCAGCGCCATCTTCTTGGTGGTCTGATTGATGATCCTTTTTACTCTTTTGTTTGGCTTCGGCAATTCGAGGTGACCAATCGTTTGCTCAAGCGAATCTTTCAAAAGACTGCGCAATGCCTTTTTAGAAACCTTAATTTTTTCCATGGGAAGGTAGTTTTTTGCTTTTCAAAGCTACCATTGGTTATGGAATTACGAATTTAAGAGGGTGCGAAGAGATAAACAATTTCTCAACATCCTTAAATATCTGAATATTAGCGACTTACCGTCTGATTTGTGGATAGTTCTTTTGGTTCTAACCCTTTTGATCAAATTAACAGAAACTTAGCCCATGAATCTATCATACAATTGCAGAAACGGATACTATTCGCCGTCAGGGCATTTTAGATGGAAGTCTCCTGACGCAGCAATATTTTCCCATCAAAAAGTACCGAAAAAAAGCGGCGCTTCTTTATTAGGTCTTACCTAGCCTGATACTTATTCATATCGGAGCGAACTCACGGGATTGCTCGATGCCGCCTTTATTGATTGATAGGATACCGTAATCCACGCGATAACAATGGCAGCAAGGGCACTAAGTATGAAAAGTAGCGGGTTCAGCTGAATCCGATACATAAAGTCGCTGAGCCACCAATTTGCCGCCCACCAACCCAGCATGATCGCCGGAAGAATGGCAATGAGTACCAATCGGGTAAACTCCTTTGACAATAATACAGTTAGGCTCATGACCGAGGCCCCCAGCGCTTTCCGTACGCCAATTTCCTTGGTGCGCTGTTCGGTGGTAAAGGCAGCGAGGGCAAACAATCCAAGGCAGGCTATGAAAATTGCCAGGGAAGAAAAGACTATGAAAATATCGCGCAGCCGCATTTCACTCCGAAAGAGTGTATCAAAGTCCTGGTCGAGAAAAGTATACTCGAAGGGCTCGCCCGGCGCGAGGCTCTTCCACTGCTGCTCAATCGCTGTAACCACTTGTTGCGGATCTCCTTCATAGCGCACCATGAGCATTCTTGATTTGTCCGTCAAACGAATGACTACGGGACGGACTTTCGCTTTAAGCGTTTCGAAGTTAAAATCCTTGACAATCCCAACTATTTTTACCGCCTGAGGCTTGATTCCGTTATAGTCAATCAGCTCAGCGCTCAATGGGTTTTGAAAACCAAACTCCTTAACAGCGGCCTCATTGATTACTATCGCCACCGTATCCGTCTTGAAGTCCCGGGAGAAAAACCTACCCTCTTTTAATGTAAGTTTCATTACATCCAGGTGGTCCCAGTCAGCATTATACTTTCCCACAAGGTGGTCTACGTCCTTTCCCTTTTCCCTGAAGACGGTAATATTGTTCATGCCCGGGAAACCATTGTCAGTATAACTTGCCTTCCGCACGCCCGCCTGGCTCTCCACTTCTGTTTTGAAGGCCTCCATGTTATTGGCCAATCTTCGGGCACCTGCTATCGTCACCACATTGTGCTTATCAAGGCCAAGACTTTTGCTCTGCATATAACTCAACTGCTGATACACCACCATCGTAGCGATGATCAATAAGGTGGACACGGCAAACTGAAATACTACCAGGAAACTGCGTACTCCCTTGCTATTGACGCCAGATCGCACCTTACCCTTGAGCACTTCGACAACACTAAATGAGGTGAGGTAAAAGGCCGGGTAACTACCAGCCACCAGACCCACAACAATAATGAGTAAGAATATTGCCATGATCAGGTTAGGATTGGTGAGCGCTAACAGCGTAAGCTCCTTGCCTGCCAACAGATTGAAATACGGCAAAATCAAAAAACTGATAGCTGCTGCCAGCAACACCGCTACCAGGCTATAGATGAACGATTCCGACAAGAATTGCCAAATCATTTGAGAACGCTGTGAACCGAGAGTCTTGCGCAATCCTACCTCCTTGGCACGTCCAGCAGATTGAGCGGTAGCTAAATTCATGAAATTGATGCAAGCGATTAGAAGAATGAACATACCCACACCGGAGAAGATGTACACATATCGAATGTCACCTGTGGGCTCAATATCATCGGGTATCCCGGAGCGCAAATGGGAATCGGCAACTGGAAAAATATAATAGGAATAAATCCCTCCTTGTTTCCTGAACTGGTCATAGCTGATCCCCAAACCTTCCTGAAGCTCTTTTCCAACATACTTTGCCACCATGTCTTCCAGTTTCAAGTTGATATCCTCCACCCGAGTTGCCGGCGTCTTCCGGATGTACGTTAGAATGGAGTTGCCTGTCCACCCCGGGAAAAAATCTTTTTCCACAGTAATGAAAGGTATGACCGCATTAAAATGGAAATGTGAATTGGATGGCGCCTCTTCTGCGACGCCGGTTACCTTACAGGCTAGTTTGTCATTGCCGACTATCAGGATCTTGCCCAATGCGTCTTCGCTTCCAAAGTATTTATTGGCGATTGCCTTGGTGATCACAATGGAGTTAGGTTCCTTGAGCGCGGTTGCAGGGTCGCCTTGCACTAATCTGAAACTGAAAAACTTGTAAAAGTTGGAGTCCGAGTAGAATATTTTATTCTCCGTAAAAAATTTATCCTTGTAGCGGAAGGCCATACCCGAGCCGCGGCCCGCCGGAACCAACCGCAATACTTCCTCCACTCCCGGTATCTCATTTTTCATCGTGGGGCCCACCGGTAAACTGGAGTTTGAGGTCAAAATTTCCTGACCCGAAATTCTGCCATGAAGTGCTACACGGTAAACATTCTGGTAGTCCTTATGAAAGCGGTCGTAGCTCAACTCATCCGCCACATACATGAAAATGAGAATGCAACAAGTCATGCCGGTGACCAGGCCAATGATGTTGATCGCAGAAAAGAACTTTTGCTTCAGGATATTTCTGAGGGCAATTGTGATGTAGTTTCTAAGCATTTCTAATCTGGTTTATCAAAAAAGGACCTATCATGCAATGTGACCGAAGTTTAAGACGAAAATAGGGAGGTTCTCGTTGCATCCTCTCTTGAAAAGAGTAGGTACTATTTCCAAAAGAAAGGCCCGGGGCATGAAGTGTAACTTATTCCACACAACTACTCGTATCGAAGTGAATCCACAAGGTTGGCTCCAGCCGCCTTGATCGATTGGTAACTTACGATCAGCCATGCGATCAAAATGGCGGTCAGCCCACTGAGCACAAATACGGCAGTAGCGATTTTGAAGTAGCTATTGAGCATTGTTGCTTGTACAGTTAATATTGAATAATTGGACTACCCAGCTGTGGCACAAAACAGCTAGAACTGCATCTATTTATTGCAGCATGTATTAGACGCTGAATCGTCATCAGAAGTTACGCCAGCGTGCGAGAAATTCGTGCTATTTATTCATCCCGAAGCGTCTTTGTCGGGTTCAGTGAAGCCGTGCTTATCGTCTTAAACCCTACGGTAAGCATAGCGATCATAAACATGGCCAGAACCGAGGAACCAAGAATCACAAAATTCATCTTCAGGTAGTACTCCCAGATAGAATCCATCAACAAGTCTGCTGCAAAATAGCCCAGCGCTCCACCAAACACCCCGGAGATAGAAAGGATTATGATGAATTCCAGATTGATGACGCGGGCAATATTTCCCAGCGAAGCGCCCATCACCTTTCGCACACCAATCTCCTTCATCTTCTTCAAAATATTGAGTGATACTAGCGTGTAGAGACCTACTGCTGACATCAGTGCCGCAAAGAACCCAAGAAAGGCAAATATCTTCACAACGTTGGTATTGATTTCATTGGTCTCCTGCAACTCCTGATCAATCAATTGTCCATTGTACAAATTATTTGGAAACACTTCCTTCCATTTCTTCTCCATGAAAGAATTTACTTCCGCTACTTTCGTTGGATCAGTATTCACCACCAGCTGTTGATATTTACTGGGCTGGATGTAACGAATCATCATTGGCTCTATGGGCTCCCATAGCGCCCTGGCGTAAACATTTTTTACAACGCCCACAACATAAAGCTGCACAGTATCCATCCAAACGATTCGCTTACCGATGGGGTCGTCCTTCCATCCAAATTGTTTCGCAAATTCCTCTGTGACCAGGATCGATTCTTTGCGATCGGTTTCTGAATCCTTGTTAAATCCGCGACCAGAAATCAACTTCATACCCATGGCTTGCATATAATTATCGCCAATGTCCATGATGTCTACCTCTTTCTCCAACGCTTCCCACTTCACGGGGTCATTGTAATAAGATGTAGCCACG
>JAYWDR010000231.1:0-6129 GCA_043779735.1 Cyclobacteriaceae bacterium
ATGTACGCGCGTCACCATCGGCAGAAGAGAGGATAATGAAGTATTTGTCAAGGCATTAGGAAAGGTGATGGACCAATGAAGGAAAAAATAACCGGTGGACAGGCAATTGTGAAATCTCTCATAGCAGAGGGAGTAGATACCGTCTTTGGATTGCCTGGTGTGCAGAATGATTGGCTATACAACGCTTTCTTCGACTACAAAGACAAAATTAGAGTCATCCATACTCGCCACGAGCAAGGCGCCGCGTACATGGCGCTAGGGTATACCCTCGCATCAGGAAAAGTAGGGGTTTACAATGTTGTCCCGGGTCCCGGATTTCTAAATAGCTCGGCAGCATTGGTGACTGCCTACGGACTGGGGGCCAAGGTCGTGTGCCTTGTCGGACAAATACCGTCAAAGGCACAAGGTAAAGGCTGGAGTGTGCTGCATGAGATACCTGATCAGATGAGCATTCTTAAAAATCTTACCAAATGGGCTGAAAGGATCGTTTCCCCCATAGATGCACCAATTAAAATTGCACAAGCGTTTAAGCAATTATATACTGGAAGGACTGGACCCGTGGGTCTAGAAGTCTCCATGGATGTTCTTGAAAAGCAGGAGGAGATAGATTTCAATTATCAGCAAACACTGGGAGAACACTTGTTGGTTGATGAGGTATTGGCTGAAACTGCGGCAAGGCTGCTGGGCCAGGCCAAGCGTCCCCTACTATTTATTGGCGCCGGTGCTATGGCGGCTGCCGGAGGAGTGAAACAACTAGCCGAAGCATTGCAAGCTCCGGTCTTTTCCTACCGAACGGGCAAAGGGATTCTTTCAAGTCGTCATCCTTTGAGCTTGCCATTGCCCAGCGCACATTGGTTGTGGAAGGAAGCGGATGTAGTGATTGGTATCGGAAGTCAGGTGCGCGACCCGCTTTTGAAATGGGGGATGGATGATCGACTAAAATTTATCAGTATAAATATTGATCCATCCGTTCACGATAGGATAATAAAGCCAGCTATATCCATTACTGCAGATGCTGCCGACGCGATAATGGCGATTGTACAGAAACTACCTAAGCACAATTCTGTAAGAGCCTCCAGGGAAATAGAAATGCTGGCGATGAAGGCGCGGTGGGCTGGAGAGACGGCCTATCTTGAACCGCAGACAGCCTACCTCAAAATCATCCGTGAAGAACTCCCCGATAATGGAATATTTGTTGATGAGTTGACCCAGGTTGGATTTGCCAGCCGTATGCTGTGGGAAAGCTACCTGCCGCGTACCTATCTCTCAACAGGTTATATGGGTACTCTGGGCTGGGGGTTTCCAACGGCATTGGGTGCAAAAGTTGCCAAGCCCCATGTCCCGGTTGTCTCGGTCACAGGCGACGGTGGGTTTATGTTTAATGTTCAGGAGCTGGCCACAGCCGTGCAGCACAAAATTGGCGTAGTAGTTTTACTTTTCAATAACCAGGGCTATGGAAATGTGCGAAGTATGCAGAAACATCTGTATGGAAATCGTGTCATAGCTACCGATCTAATGAACCCAGATTTTGTAAAACTTGCTCACAGCTTTGGCGCCAACGGTATTCGCGTCAACACACCTGAAGAATTGCGGAAAGCGCTGAGGGAATCACTTTATCAGTCAGTGCCTACGGTCATAGAGATTCCGATTTCCAAGGACATTCCTTCCACCGATGACTTAAAATCGTTTGGTAAGGTTAGGTAGCCAAATTAAATTGAAATGAAAATAGGCGTTATATCTGACATTCACGAAAATTTCCACAACCTCATTCTTGCCATGCAAAAAATGAAGGAGGAGGGAGTCGAGCAGATCATTTGCCTGGGTGACTTAATGAATGACGGCATCGCGAAAGTGCTCTCGATTTCTGAAACACCGGTGCACATGATCTGGGGCAACAACGATGGTGATAAAGTCATGTTGACCAGGACGGCTTTCCAGAAAGGAAGCCAGTTGACCATAAGCAACAATACCTACGATTTCCTCGAATTTGATGGTAAAAAAATCTTTGTAACGCATTATGAAGACCTCGCTCAACCCATGTCAGCTTCTGGAAACTTCGACGTCGTTTTCTTTGGCCATACACACATCAGCAAGGTGGAGCAGCATGGCAGGTGTACCATCGTGAATCCCGGTGAGATCTCTGCTCAGCGCACCGGACAGGCAACCCTGGCCATTTATGACACCAGGGGTAAGTCAGTGAATATCGTTACCCTTGAGGGCACCATAACTTTGAAGTCAGAACTTGTAGATAAGTTTTTGAAGGAAAATAGAGAAAAACTTGGATTTAGACCGGGGACTTTGTCCTGAGCCGATTGCTTATGGATTATCAATCTCTAATCATCATTCCTGAACATACTCAGGTTTACAGGACCCTGGATGGACTTGCTTCTGAAGCAAGTGTAGTTTGCTTTTCAGGATTGCCTGCTGTAGGGAAGAGTTTATATATCCAGCAATTTTCTTACCTGGCCTTGTCGAAAGGCAGAAAGATAACTACCCTACAGTGGGATATTGCCCGGCAGGCGTTTGAGACGGAAGACATGTTGTCCAGATACCCGGAAGCGGAGGGTATTACTAATCCAGTTATCCGCAAGGCATGTGGTTTGTGGGCAAGAAAAGCCGTGTATGACTGGAGTCGACAAAATGAAGACCCTGAGGCCTTGTTGATTATTGAAGCACCCTTAATTGGCAACCGGCTCGTTGAGCTCGCTGCGTCCATCCAGGATGAGGCGGAGATTTTTTTGTCAGGCCAGGCTGTTCAATTTGTATTGCCGGTACCCACCGCAATTGTTCGGGCGGCAATCGAAATACGACGAAGGGAAACTACCAGCGCGCCAAAACATGCACAGGAGAAAGCAGATGCAAGCCCTTTCGTGGTTGCGGTGCTGGCCAAAAAGTTATGCGAAGTGGCTGTACGCCTTGCATACCCGGGTCCTGCCCAGTGGCATGAATATGATCCGTTGTTGTATGAATTTGTCTATCGTGAAGTCCTGAAATACCGCAATTTTCACATCTTAAAGATTGATTTCTTGGTAGACAGTAAAGATTCGGTCTACGCGTTTGATGGAAGTGAAAAGAGAATTCTTGTACCAGGCGTCAAAGACACCGCTGACTCTATCAAGGTAGTGGAATCCATTTTTCCTGCTGCAGACCAATTGCAGGCTTCTGTTGATACATGGTATCTGGTTGATCCGGCTAAATAATTTCATAGCAAAAAGCAGACACTATTTGTATTTGTGCTGCTATTGAAAAAGTCGATAAGCGCCCAACTCAGGTCAACTGCCGGCACTTCTGGCAGATTTGCGGGCCTGGCACTGAAAGTATCTTCTTGAGGGAAGTCGTTGTACACCTACTTCTTAGTGTTTCAGCTTTCCCTTGTAGGTTCTTTTAAATAATTCAAATCGTGGAACAGAAACACCTGAGACATATGGGTTATTGGCGTTGTGTTTAATGTAATTCTGGTGATAGCCTTCGGCTTTATTGAATTCAGTTAACGGCAGTATTTCCGATACGATGGGGTTCTTAAATGAGTTAGCGAAATCTTGCTTGGCTTGTTCGGCCAATGTTTTTTCCGCAAGAGTCTTGTAGAAAATAATTGAACGGTATGAGTTTCCACGGTCTGGACCTTGGCGATCTGGCGTAGTAGGGTCGTGTGAGGTGAAGAAGACTTTCAACAACTCGGTATAGCTGATCAGTTTGGGATCATAATATACTAGTACACTTTCTGCATGGCCCGTCGTTTCGGTATTGACCAGTTCGTAGGTGGGATTGGGGGCATTGCCTCCCGCATATCCTGACACTGCAGAATCGACCCCGGTGACGGCTTCAAAAATATGTTCCGAGCACCAGAAGCAGCCTTCCGCAAAGGCGGCAACTGCTTTGCCTGCCGGAGGGATGAGGCTTAGTTTTATATCGTTGCCATTCTTTTTGGGTTGGGCCTGGCAGGAAGCAAGCGTTGCCATTACGGACACCGCTGCAATGATTCTGATGAGATGTTTCATAGTTTATTTAATCTGACTTCAATTAACGCATCAAAGCCCTACACGGTTCCTACGCATCGAGCAAATTGTCGTCAAGGCGTCAAATCCTGTAAGGAATCCTTGCCTGATACCTTTAAGTCCGGCTACGCTAATTCACGTAAATCAACCGGGACTACCCTTGAAATGCCTTTTTCAACCATCGTGATACCATAGATCACATCGGTCGTGGTCATCGTGCGCTTATTGTGTGTTACGATTATGAACTGCGAATCTTTGCTGAAGCTGCGAATGATTGTGTTAAACTTGTCAATGTTGGCATCATCTAGTGGAGCATCAACTTCATCGAAAATACAGAAAGGCGCCGGCTTCAGGAGGTACATCGAGAATAGGAGGGCAGTGGCCGTCAATGTCTTCTCTCCTCCGCTGAGTTGGTTGATCGTGAGTGGGCGTTTACCTTTTGGCTTGGCGATAATATCAATTTCAGATTCCAGCGGGCGTGACGGGTCAGCCAATTTCAAGTCGCAATCATCACCTTCGTTGAAGAGCGAACGAAATACGCTGACGAAGTGTTCCTTGATCTTCTGAAAGGCTTCCATGAAGGTCTGGCTGGCGACTGCCTCAATCTCGCTAATGGTATTGAACAATGACTCTTTTGCTTTTACGAGGTCTTCTTTTTGTGCAATAATGAAGTCATTACGTTCCTTGATTTCGTTGTAGGCCTCCATAGCCATCGGGTTGATAGGCCCCATGTTGTCCAACCGTTCGCGGATACGGGAAACATCATTTCTCATTTTCTCTTCATCAGCGGCTTCCAGCCCCGAATTTTCTTCTGAAGAAACGGTACGAAGAATATCATCCATGACTACGTTAAATTCTACCGACAACCGTTCTTTCACTGAATTGAGTTCAAGCTTACTTTCGTTTAATTCATTCTGCAGTTGCATCAGCAACGTATCAATGTTTTCGCGTTGGTGTTGAATATTTCGTAAATCTTTTTCGACCTGGTCAATATTGCCACGCGCAGCATAATAGTCCTTCTCAGCTTCATTCAAGCCTTTCTCCATTTCATCCTTGAGCGCATAGAGCTTAATCAATTCCTCGTCACCAGACTGGGTTGTTTCATAGATGGTGCGGATCTCATCTTCATTGTGCTTGAGCTCTGTGGCGTTAGCCTCAATTCGCTGATTACCATTTTCTACAGACTCTTGTTTGAAACGGATCTCCTGCTCGAGGCTCTTTACACGGTTCGATTGTTGGTGGAAGAGAATATTTTGCTCGTTGAAAGCATTTGACTTGTGGCCCAATAATTCATTTTGCGCGGTCAGCAGGTCGGTGAATTTATTGACTGCTGCGTCAAACTGCTCCAACTCCTGAAATATCTGCAGTGCCCTTGGCTGCAGTTCTTCTAATTCTTTCACCAGCACGTCAATCTTTTCAAGGATGTCTTCCTTGCGCAGGTCAGCATTGTTGATCATCTCAGCAAACTGCTCTTTCTTCGTTTTTACGGAGATGTACTCATCATTCACCTGCTTGATGGAATTCTGTGCCTCTTCGATGGAGTGTTTGAGGTTGTGATTACGAAGGCGCTCCAATTCCCGCTGGCGGTCCAGCAAGGAGTGACGCACTTCTTCCAGTTTCTTATTGAGTTCCCGGATCTCCTTGTCGAGTTTTTCGAGGTTTTTGGCCCGGCCGATTTTCTTCCCTTCAAATAACCCAACGGATCCTCCAGAAAGACTGAAACGCCGGCGCGTGTATTTTCCGTTCTTGGTGATAAACGTGTTGTCATCGTCGGTAGGGATAGCCTTCAGATCCCCTTCAATGAAGTACACGCGGTCGAGGATAAATGACATGAGCTTCCCATACTTGGGGTCAAACTCAATTATTTGGGTGGCAGGGTATGCGTTTGGATAAATGTGGGTGGCATTCGGGACGAATCTTTCGAAGGCATCCAGGATGAAAAAGTTTGCTTTTCCTTTACTGGCATCGCTCAGAATGTTGATCGCCTCGAATGCTTCAGTTTCGTGACCAACGATATAATAGTTAAGAAATGGTTCTAGGTAGTTTTCTATGGCCACACGATACTCCTCCGGACAGGTAAGAATGTCCGACAGCAACGGTGCATTCTTGGTCCATTCTACTTTCTTCTTAAGGA
>JAYWDR010000232.1:0-2029 GCA_043779735.1 Cyclobacteriaceae bacterium
TCAAAAAATGCGTTGCCGCCGGAATGAATGATTGCGTGGCAAAGCCTTTCACACCCGAAGACTTGACCAGAATTCTGATCAAGTATTGTGGGTCTTCGATTTCACCGCCCCAATCGTTTTCTCAAAAAAATACCGCCGTTAAGGTCGACTTAACTTATCTCCGAAGCGTTGCAAACGGAAACCTTGATTTTATGAAAGAAATGATTTCAACCTTTCAGAAATCAGTCCCTGACAGAATTTCGGAAATAAGATCTATGGTGCATGACAAACAATGGGGCCCAGTGGCTAAAGCGCTGCACAAAATTAAACCGACACTCACGATGATGGGGCTGACGAATTTGCGGGAGGAAGTACAATCGATGGAGGAACTGCTCAAAAGCAGCACGAAAGAAAGTTCAACCAAAAGAATTCTTCGGTTCGCAGACGATTTGCACCATGCAATTGAGTCACTAAGTTCTATTTCGCTCTAATTGCGGTTCATGACGGCCAGTTTCCTGTACACTGTTGGCTTGTCCGGCCCTCCAATCATCACAAAATAAACTCCGTTTGCCATACCACCCACCTCAACAGTCTTCTGGTGGTTGACCGCTCCTTCAAAATCACCTGAAAGAACTGTGATTCCGCGTTGGTCAGCAATACTCCAGGTGTACTCAGCCGGCAAATTGTCGGGCAGGCTGAATTTGAAATGCCCATTGGCTGGGTTAGGAAACAGTTGTATTCCCTCTGCACTGGTTGGCGTTACCGGTTCGTCAATCCCGGTAATGGGTCCACCCACAACAGGAGGTGAAGCGAGCACCAGGCTCTGGTAAATTTCTTTTGTGTTCTTGTCCTGCACGTAGGCGATCAACGTTAACTGATTCGAATTGACGATGGGTACATCTACATCAATGTTTGACTTGGTAATGGTGAGTTTTTGACCTGGTGTAGACGGAGGGATCGGTCCTGCCCAGCTCAAATTGATATTCTCTCCGTCCACTCCAAGGAGTTGTTTCCGTAGTACGTTCCGGAAACCGCCCACACTGTTTTCAACAAGCGCCACTTGGGCTATAAGGGGTGAATTGAATATTGTATCCGCAGTAATATCCAGCACGATATTAAGTTTATTGCTGATGACGGTCGCCGTTAATGCCAAATCAAATTTCGGATCTTTCAACGCGCGCCGATCAATATCCACCAACGTAATACCTTGTGTGTATCCTGTAAACACCGCATCCAATCTGCCATCCATCACCGTAAAGGGCGGCTGAGTAACGCCCACAAACAATGCCCGAGCGGCAGGGTCAACGGGATTGTCCAGGTTAAGCAAGTCTGTGGCGGGATTACTAATATGGTACCGGATATCCTGAAAATCGGAAGCACCGCGCGTAGTAATCGAAGTGTTGTACTGAATGTCTAAATACCCATCAGCGCTAACACTCGGCACCGAGCTTGAATTGGTAAAATGTTCTATTAAGACATTTCTTTTCTTATCGCCCACAAAAACATTGTCAAAGGCAAATCCATCAAGGGTATCCCCGGGAGCATTGGCGGCATCACTGCTGAACGCGATCCTTATTCTGATCTGCTTGCGTGAATTAATGGGGATAGCGTCCAAACTGGAACGTGCGGTTATCCACTTTCCGGATCGGCCTGTCCAGCCAAACGGTCCAAATCCCAATTGGTAGCCAGGATTGGAAAATATCTGTTCGGTAGTATACCAATTTATTCCTTCCAGCGGATTGCCCACATTTTTCCAGTTAATTCCTCCATCCACTGAAAATTGCAAGACAGCTCCATCAAAGTCCCTTTGCAAATCGACCCAGTAATCGAGTGAAATCATCGGGCGAGTCAATTGGGTAAGGTCGAAACAAGGACCATTCACAACAGATTGTTCATTTTTCAGATAGGACGAACCGTCGAGATACGCTCCCGCGTTCTGCCCTGTCCACCATACGTTATCAGTTGGGCTTTTACTCTTAATAGAATCCCCATTTGCATTAGTCCACAACCAGCTGGCACCCTGGGTATTCAAAATGCTATCCGGAGCCCA
>JAYWDR010000233.1:0-2025 GCA_043779735.1 Cyclobacteriaceae bacterium
GCGCCTGGGCGATGTTGAATTATCCGGAGAACCGGTTACCACCAGCATATCCAAATTTGATATTACCTTTTTCATAGCCGAAACCTCCAATGGTTTACAGGGTACGGTTGAATACAGTACGGACCTTTACAAAGCCGGTACCATCCAAAGAATGACGGCTCATTTTGAAACCTTATTAAATTCAATTGTAAAAGCTCCGCAGCAAAAGATAGGCTTGCTGCCGATGCTAACAAAAACAGAAGAGCATCAGTTGCTGGAAGAATTCAACAGCAGTAAGGTAAATTATCCCAAAGATAAAAGCATAACAGCGTTGTTTGAAGAACAGGCGGCAAAAACACCTGGCGATACAGCCATCGTTTTTGAAGATGAAGTACTGACTTACCAGCAACTTAATGAGCGCTCCAACCAACTGGCACATTATTTAAAAAGCCTGGGCGTACAGCCAGGCTCACTGGTACCGCTATACGTAGAACGGTCAGCGGCGATGATGGTGGGCATACTGGGCATCATGAAAGCAGGCGCAGCCTATGTTCCCATCGATACGGATTTCCCCGGGGAACGCATCAGCTATATGCTGGAAGATACGGGTGCCACCATCATCGTAAGCAGCAGCACCAGCGCCGCAAACCTTGCAACAGCGGCAGGAGTGGTAATAATAGACACAGACAATATCACCCATCAGCCCAAAGAAAATTTACCGGCAAAGCCGTTAGCTAACCAGCTTGCTTATGTAATTTATACCTCCGGCTCCACGGGTAAACCCAAGGGCGTTATGATAGCACACCGGAGCCTGGTGGATTATTATTATGGTTTAAACAAACAAACTCAAATAGGCCGGTGCGGCTCCTTTGCACTGGTATCCACTATTGCTACCGACCTGGGCAATACGGTCGTCTATGCGTCCCTGTTATCAGGCGGATCATTGCATGTATTCTCCAAAGAATCGGTAAGCAATATCGAATACCTGCATCATTATTTCAGTGAAAATAAAATTGATTGTTTAAAAATAGTTCCCTCTCACTGGAAGGCATTGAGTACGGATGAAGCATTATTGCTGCCAGAAAAATTACTGGTATTTGGCGGAGAGACATTGCAATCGGATTTGGTAGCAGGCATCCGTTTATCGGGTAGCCGTTGCCGTGTGATAAATCATTATGGCCCAACGGAAACCACCATCGGCAAGTTGCTGCATGAAGTAAGTGCGGAAGAAAAATATGATAAAACGATCCCCATCGGCCAGCCCTTCTCCAATACAAGGGTATATGTTTTATCAAAAGAAATGCAGCTATGCCCTGCCGGCATACCGGGTCAGTTATACATAGCGGGGGATGGAGTAGCCAGCGGCTATTTTAATAATGCGGCACTGACAAAAGAAAAATTCATACCCGATCCTTTTAGCAAAGAAAGCGGATCAAAAATGTATGGCACCGGGGACCTGGTAAAATGGCTGCCCGACGGGAATATCGAATTTATCGGCCGTGTAGATGACCAGGTAAAGATAAGAGGGTACCGGATTGAATTGGGTGAAATAGAAACGGTGCTTCAACAAACAGCCCTGGTAAGCCAGGCGGTGGTATTGGCAAGAGAAGACAGGCAGGGGAATAAACGGCTGATAGGATATATCGTACCGCGGAACGGCTTCGATAAAGAAGCCATCATAGCCTGTCTGAAAGAAAAGCTACCGGAATACATGATCCCCGCGGTGTTAATGGAACTGGAAAGTTTACCCCTTACAGCCAATGGCAAAGTGGACCGGAAAGCCTTACCCGATCCCGATGCGGAAGAATTATTAAGCGGCGGTTATGTAGCCCCCCGTAATGAAACGGAATCAAAGCTGGCAGCCATTTGGGAAGATGTGCTGGAAGTAGAACAGGTAGGCATACACGCTGATTTTTTTGAGCTGGGTGGCCATTCCCTTTTAGCGGTAAGATTAATATCAGCGATCCGGAAGGCATTCACGGTAGAGATGCCCATCGGCGATATATTCGATCACCCCACGGTAGCCCTGCTGGCAGCGCAGCTTGC
>JAYWDR010000234.1:0-6106 GCA_043779735.1 Cyclobacteriaceae bacterium
ATCGGGAGATCGTGTGAAGAATATCGGGGGGATACTCAAGCGGCCAACGAGGACAGACTGTAAATCTGTTGACTTATGTCTTCACAGGTTCGAATCCTGTTCCCCCCACGGACTTGGGTTCAAAGTTCAAGGTTGGAACGTGAACCTTAAACCTTGAATCCGAAACATTGACTGCGGGAGTAGCTCAGTTGGTAGAGCGATAGCCTTCCAAGCTATAGGTCGCGAGTTCGAACCTCGTTTCCCGCTCAGGAGTTGAAAGCGGTTTTGAAAGGGCGGTCGCGCCTGTCCCGACGGAGCGAAGCGAAAGTCGGGAAGTTCGAACCTCGTTTCCCGCTCAGAGTAGCTTTTGGCCTTTGGCTTTGATGTGCAAGAGATGTGGTTTGTTGATAAACAATGGGTAAAGAGCGAGGCGCATTTCCAAGCCGTTGTAGCTCAGTGGTAGAGCACTTCCTTGGTAAGGAAGAGGTCGACAGTTCAATCCTGTTCAACGGCTCTTACCCGCCGAAGCTGTCTCAGCGAAGGAGGGTCGAAGTAAAGAGTAGTTGACTTTATAGAAGTAGTTTGGACGAAGACCAACAGTCCCGGCAATGGCCTGGAAGCGAATTTTGAAATGTTTAGATTAATTTGAAATCTCCCGATCCCTGATGAGTAGCGATCATCACAGAAGGTGTCGGAGATCTCAGTGCCACGAGGCAAAAACGAATAACCCTTATTCGACAGGCTTAAAATGTTTGGGGTGTATGTTTCTCAGGCGGAGAAACATTGAATTGTAACTTATTTAATCAATTTATACACTTTTAAACACTAAAACCGGGATTTTCAAATATGGCAAAGGAAACATTTGATCGTTCGAAACCTCACGTTAACGTAGGTACTATTGGTCACGTAGACCACGGTAAGACTACGCTGACAGCGGCAATCACCAAAGTGCTTGCAAAAAAGGGATTGGCTACGGAAAGAGATTTCTCTTCAATCGACAACGCCCCTGAAGAAAAGGAGCGCGGTATTACTATCAATACCTCGCATGTTGAGTACATGACTGAAAAGCGCCATTATGCGCACGTTGACTGTCCTGGACACGCGGACTATGTGAAGAACATGGTTACAGGCGCTGCTCAAATGGACGGCGCTATTCTTGTGGTGGCCGCTACCGATGGACCTATGCCCCAAACGCGTGAGCACATTCTGCTGGCTCGTCAGGTGGGTGTGCCTGCCCTCGTGGTGTTCATGAACAAGGTGGACTTAGTCGACGATCCTGAATTGCTTGATCTGGTAGAGATGGAAGTTCGCGAACTTCTTACTTCCTATAATTTTCCTGGCGACACGATGCCGATCATCAGAGGCTCTGCCCTCGGTGCCCTCAATGGAGAGGCAAAATGGGTAGAAAAAATTGATGAACTGATGAAGGCGGTTGATGACTTCATACCAATTCCTCTTCGTGCAATCGACAAAGACTTCCTGATGCCGGTGGAAGACGTGTTCTCAATCACGGGTCGTGGTACTGTAGCCACTGGCCGTATTGAACGCGGTATAATTAAGACGGGCGACCCTGTTCAAATTCTTGGTATGGGTGCCGAGAACCTAACCTCTACCATTACGGGCGTAGAAATGTTTCGTAAAATCCTTGACAGAGGTGAGGCCGGTGACAACGTCGGGCTTCTTCTCCGTGGTATTGAAAAAACAGACATTTGTCGCGGGATGGTTATTTGTAAACCGGGTACAGTGACTCCTCATGCTAAATTCAAGGCTGAGGTCTATGTGCTGAGCAAGGAAGAAGGTGGCCGTCACACTCCATTTTTCAATAAGTATCGTCCGCAGTTCTTCTTTCGCACCACTGACGTAACTGGCGAAATCATGTTGCCTACCGGTGTTGAGATGGTTATGCCTGGCGACAACGTGTCAATTGATGTGCAATTGATCAACAAGATTGCTATGGAAAAAGGCCTTCGGTTTGCTATCCGTGAAGGTGGCCGGACAGTAGGTTCTGGCCAGGTAACTGAGATTCTTGATTAAGGCTATAATCGAGAGGCAACCGGAGCTTCCTGTTACAGTTAAGTGACTGATTATCAATTCGGAGCGTTTCCTGGAAATTTCCAGGAAACGCTTTTGTTTTGAAACCTTTTATTCTACCTTTGCAATCCTTTTGGATTTAGGGTACGGAAGGGGTTTAAAGGGCTCTCAGCTGATAATGGAATTGACCAAACGGGTGTAGCTCAATTGGTAGAGTAGCGGTCTCCAAAACCGTTGGCTGGGAGTTCGAGTCTCTCCACCCGTGCAGATAACCGCAAACCCAATTGAATTTGGGCTAAAAAGGATGTAAGGAACATGGAAAAAGTAAAGGATTACCTGTTAGACTCTGTTGAAGAGGTTCGCAATAAGGTCTCATGGCCGAAATTCAGCGAGCTTCAGAGTAGCGCCATCCTGGTGCTGGTCGCTTCATTGATTTTTGCATTGGTAATTGGACTGGTAGACCTGGGTTTTGAAAGCGCGTTGGCTTGGTTCTACCAGGAATTTTAAGTCAGCAAGGAAATGGGTGAGCTTAAATGGTATGTATTGCGCGTGATTAGCGGCCAGGAGAAGAAAGTAAAGTCTTATCTGGAAACAGAGATTGAACGCTCCAAGCTCACCGAATCAATACCTCAAGTGTTGATTCCTTCTGAGAAAGTATATGAAATGCGCAACGGAAAGAAGAAGATGCGTGAGAAGAACTTTTTTCCAGGGTACGTACTCGTTTCGGCTGATTTGGCACACCCGGAAGCTCACCACACGGTGACCAATATTCCAGGAGTGATTGGCTTCCTGGGAAACAACGGGACAGGCGCGGCGAAAGACCCGGTGCCGTTGAGACAAACGGAAGTAAACCGCATCCTGGGTAAGGTTGATGAGGTTGATGAAGTCGGTGAGAAGTTGGAGAGACCTTTTATCAGGGGCGAATCTGTAAAAGTGATGGATGGCCCCTTCAGCGGATTCACCGGTGCCGTAGAGGAAATATTTGAAGACAAGAAGAAGTTGAATGTGATGGTGAAGATTTTTGGGCGCAATACGCCAGTTGAGTTGAGCTACATGCAAGTTGAAAAGTTAGACTAAGTACTATATATGGCAAAGGAAGTAATTGGCTATTTAAAACTTCAGGTGAAAGGGGGCTCAGCAAACCCTGCCCCTCCTATCGGTCCGGCGTTGGGCTCGAAGGGCTTGAATATTATGGACTTTTGCAAGCAGTTCAACGCACGCTCACAAGACAAGCCGGGGCAAGTGCTTCCGGTATTGATCACGATATACAACGACAAATCTTTTGATTTTGTAATAAAGACGCCCCCTGCTGCTGTTTTGATCATGGAGGCAATCAAGATTCAAAAAGGTTCAAAGGAGCCCAACCGCTCGAAAGTAGGATCCATCTCCTGGGAACAAGTGAAGAAGATTGCTCAAACGAAAATGCCTGACCTCAATGCTTTCAAAGTTGAGTCAGCTATGAAAATGATTGCTGGCACAGCCCGTAGTATGGGTGTTACAGTGAATGGTGCAGCCCCCTGGGATAAATAAAATAATCATGGCAAGAATTTCAAAAAACAGGAAGGCTGTCTTAGCGAAGTATAATGCTGAAAAAGAATACTCGTTAGATGATGCGGCCAAGGTCTTAAAGGAGATCACGTTTACCAAGTTTGATGCTTCGGTTGATGTTGATATTCGTTTGGGTGTTGATCCCAAGAAGTCAGACCAAATGGTGCGTGGGGTTGTGTCTTTACCACATGGCTTAGGCAAGGTGGTAAGGGTTCTGGTGTTCTGTACACCCGACAAAGTGCAGGAAGCAAAAGATGCGGGTGCAGAATATGTTGGTCTCGACGAATTCGTAACCAAAATAGAAGGTGGATGGACAGACATTGATGTGATCATCTGTACGCCCACGGTAATGGCAAAAGTAGGTAAACTGGGTAAGATCCTAGGGCCACGTGGTCTGATGCCCAACCCGAAGTCAGGTACGGTGACCCTGGATGTGGGCAAGGCAGTGAAAGATGTAAAGGCCGGAAAAGTTGACTTCAAAATTGACAAACAGGGAATCATTCACGCCTCCGTAGGTAAGGCTTCCTTCAGCGCTGATAAGATTAAAGACAATGCCGCTGAACTCATCAACATGGTAGCGAAGTTAAAACCGGCCTCTTCAAAGGGAACGTATATCCACAGTATTTGCCTTTCCACAACAATGAGTCCCGGAATAATGATCGACAAGAGTTCGATTCTGGCAGCTTAAAAATCAAAACACAATGACCCGCGAAGAAAAAGGACAGATCATTGATGAGTTGGCAGAGAAATTCTCTCAGCACAATCATTTTTATATTACCGACGCTTCTGGTTTTTCGGTAGGGCAGATCAATGCTTTCCGCAGAATCTGCTTTAATAAAGGTGTTGAATACCGCGTGTATAAGAATACGCTCATTCAAAAGGCCCTCGAACGCCAGAGCGGTAATTACGAGAGCATTTTTAAAGTATTGCATGGTTTTTCAGGTGTGATCTTTTCAAAGGAATCCAGCAATGCACCGGCTAAAGCGATCAAGGAATACCGCAAGAAAAATGAAGGAAAGCCTGGGTTCAAAGCCGCTTCCATCGAGTCCGACCTGTTTATAGGGGAGGAATACCTCAATGTCCTCAACGATCTAAAATCTAAGAACGAGATCATAGGGGAGATTATTTCAATGTTGCAATCACCTGTGAAGAACGTGTTGTCTGCACTCCTGGGCAGCAAGCAAACAATCGCTGGATTGGTAAAGACATTGGAGCAAAGAGCAAAATAAATTAATTACTGAACGGAAATCTTAAACACTTACAAACATGGCTGACATCAAATCAATTGGCGATCAACTAGTAGAACTTTCTGTAAAGGAAGTATCTGAATTGGCTTCTTACCTTAAAGAAACGTATGGCATTGAGCCCGCTGCTGCGGCTGCGGTGATCGCAGGTCCTGCTGCAGGCGCTGGCGCCGTTGCTACTGAGAAAACTAATTTCGACGTAGTATTGAAGGCCGCCGGAGCAAACAAACTTCAGATTGTGAAACTCGTGAAGGAACTCACCGGTCTTGGCTTAAAAGAAGCGAAGGACATGGTAGACGGAGCTCCCAAAACTATTAAGGAAGGCTTACCGAAAGACGAAGCGGAAAATCTCAAGAAGCAACTCTCAGAGGCTGGCGCTGAAGTGGAGTTGAAATAACTTCTTGAAGACGCTGGGTACCGTCTAACCGGGATGTAGGCCCCAATCCGCCTGAGGCGGACTGGGGATAGCCTGTTTGTACCTACTTATTGTTCTAGTCTAGGAATCCTTAAATAAAAACGCACCTTGGCAAAGAAGACTATCAATAGCAGGATTGACTTTTCAAACATTGAAAAGATCCTTGAATATCCTGATTTCCTCGATCTTCAACTTCAATCCTTCAAAGACTTTTTACAGATTGAGACTCCGGCCGAAAAGCGGCAGAACGAAGGCCTCTTCAAAGTTTTTGCGGAGAACTTTCCTATCTCCGACTCACGGGAAAATTTCGTGCTGGAATTCGTGGATTATACCATCGATCCTCCGAAATATTCTGTGGACGAGTGCATTGACCGTGGATTGACTTTTTCCGTTCCGCTCAAAGCAAAACTTCGTCTCACCTGCAACGATGAGGATAATGAAGATTTTGAAACCATTGAACAAGAAGTGTTCCTTGGGAATATTCCCTACATGACGGAGAAGGGCTCATTCGTGATAAATGGGGCCGAACGAGTAATCGTATCTCAATTGCACCGGTCACCAGGTGTGTTTTTTGCCATGAGCAAGCACACCAATGGTACGAAATTGTACTCCGCACGTATCATTCCATTCAAGGGATCATGGATTGAATTTGCTACAGATGTAAACTCAGTCATGTATGCCTACATTGACCGGAAGAAGAAATTTCCTGTAACAACATTACTTCGTGCCATCGGGTACGGTACGGATAAGGATATTCTGGATTTGTTCGGATTATCTGAGGAAGTTGAGGCCACTAAGCCCACACTCAAGAAGGTAATAGACCGCAAACTGGCTGCCCGTGTACTCAAAACATGGACTGAGGACTTTGTGGATGAAGATACCGGTGAAG
>JAYWDR010000235.1:0-6102 GCA_043779735.1 Cyclobacteriaceae bacterium
CAGAAATGCCAATGAGTGAAGTCTCTTTTTCAATGGAGGTTATTTGGTTGCTAAGCTATGAGAGAAAATCAGTTGACGCAAGTGAAATATATTTGAATACCTTACCTACGCCGACTGGAAGACTCTCACAAATCCAATGTTCGTACATGATGGACAAACTGCTGCAAGCAAGCTAAAGGCCACTACTTACTTACAGGTGCACGTGCCTGATATTTCTCCCTTGTCGCCTATGGTATTCTCTACGGTGCCGCTAAAAGTCCAGGCCTTTCCGGAAATTGTAATACTGGGTGAGCTTGCATTTTTTATGGTAGAATAGTAAGTGTCAAGGTCACTTACGTTGCCAACAAATTCAACCTGGTCAACTGCGACATTGGTTCCTTTGGTGATGGTGAGTGTTTGGGTTGGGTTGTCCGCCACATCCTGTCCATACATATAATTTTCACTGGCAACCACTTCGCAGGTAGCCAGGGTCAAGGTAAAGCTTGTTCCTTTGAACGTAAACTTGCATGCCTTAGCGACAGGGTCCGCGCTTTTGCTGCAGGCGATAAGCAATAGAATGTGGCACAATGAAAGAATTCTTGTCTTCATAGGTCTTACTATGTTCGTCAAGTTTAGTATGGTCTCGTAAATTTACACGCAATAACTGAAAACAGGAACTTTAAAGTTTGCATAGCCATTTACTATCACGGTTCCGATCTATTTTACAAACTCGGGCAGTACTTCCCTGCCTATAAAATAAATCACGCTGGTGAAAATCAGGGACCACATGGATGCGCTTACGAACATGTAGAAAATAACTTTTTCTCTTGAACTGCCTGAACTCACTGCCAGTAAAGTGCCGCCAAGAGGTGTTAGCACCAGGGGCGTCAGAAACGCGATGCCAAGCAAACCATATTTTTTCCACACGGTGACAAACCGTCGGCTGTTGGGTGTGAATTTTTTTCTGTCCTTAAAAAAACGAGTCAGAAGTTTGGCCCTGAGCCATTCTCCAAAGTAGGTAAATACGACGACGACTATCATCATGCCACCCACGGTGACCAGGGCTGTGGTGAGAAAATGCAGCCCGGCGGCGTAGCCCAATGTAGGTCCCAGTATGAATTTGAACATACTGAAAAGAAACGCCGGTATCGCTTTCAGGATTTCTTCCAGCATACTATTTTGGACCGAAACTTAAATCGCCTGCATCGCCCAGGCCCGGCACTATATACGACTTGGCATTTAATCTTTCGTCAATGGAGAACGTCCACAAGGAAGCGGGCAATGTTACATTTTCTTGCAAATGCCTCACTCCTTCGGGCGCAGCAATGACAGAAGCAATATGAAGATAGTGGGGCTGGCCCCGGCGCATGAGCGTAGCAATGGCATCGGTAATGGATCGGCCGGTGGCCAGCATAGTATCAACCAGGATTACGGTATTGCCAGTCAGTGCAGGTGCCGCGAGGTAGTCCGTGTTGATGTGAATATCTGAGTTTCCTTCCACCCGGTAAGATCCGATGAATCCCGTGTCCGCCTGGTCGTAAACACGCTGAAAGCCTTCCAGAAATGGCAGACCGGCACGCAAGATGGTGATAAGTATAACCTTTGTATTTGGGACAAGCATTGACTTCTTCCCCAGGGGCGTCTCTACTTCCCTGCGCTGAAAGGGCAAATTCCTGGAGATTTCATACGCCATTATTTCCCCAAGCCGCGAGAGATTGTACCGAAAGCGATGTCGATCATTTTGATGATGGATATCCCGCAATTCAGATAGAAATTGATCGGCGATCGAATTTTTCTCTCCCAGGTTGTTAACAGTCATGAATTTTTATTCGACAAAGAAGTTTAACAAAGAACCCAAATGATCGGAACGATTCCAAGAAAATTATTGACGCGGGTGGATAGCCTGTTCGTAGGCCTGTCGATAATGTTTGATCAGGTTTTTCCAGTCAAAAGCGGAGGAGTAGTTTTCCACATTGTTGCGCTGCATGATTCTTTCACGGCGCGATTGGGTCAGGAATTTATGCAGTGCACCTGCCAGCCTCCTGGCGCTCCAGTCAAACGTGCGCTTGCCGCGCTCAATCACGAACATGCCGTTTTTTTCATAATCAGGAAAATTGCGAGTGAGGTAATCCCCAAAACCAGACAAGTCGCTCGTGACAGAGGGCACGCCGCTAGCCATACATTCCAGAGGAGTATAACCCCAAGGCTCGTAGTAACTGGGGAACACACCAAGATGGCAGCCTCGCACAAATTGGCTGTAATCCATTCCGAACAACGGACTCGTGGAGGTGATAAAATCAGGATGGTACACGATCTTCACCTTGTCTTCTGGCCGGTTCAGAAAATTCCGCTTGACAAGAAACTGTAGAATTTCGTCGGCTTCTTCATTCACCAGCTTGTGAGTTACCACCAGTGGCAGTTTATTACTCTTCCAGCTTTGAATGGTTCTGCGGTAGCGTAACTTCCAATAATCATCTACAAAGTCATTTAAGTTTGGCAAGCGATTATCTTGCCTTGTGGTGGAAGCGTAGAACAACCCTTTGCCCACTCCCTTCTCTATTGCTTCACAGGTTTGGCGAATTTCTTCCATGACCGCCCGCGATTGCAACACCTCCGGTTTGATGCTATAGTACTCTCGTTTGGTGACAAAAAACATGACGACCGTTAAGTCGGCTTTGTCGGCTTTGAGCTTTTCGTTTAGAAGCAAAAGCGCCTCCAGCGTGAGGTCATACCCTTTGTTTCTGTATTCGTAGCGGCCAGAAGTGAATAGATAAATGGTCTTGTCAAGGTCAAACGTATACGAATGAAAGAAATGTCCCATCACGAATTCATGGATCTCCTTCTTGTACAGAGCATGGAGGTTTTGAAATTCGTGCAATGCTTCAAACCTCTCAATGTTCAAGCCGTTGGGCACAATCACTTCCGGCTTACGCTTTAACAAATGCCTGCATTCCCGGGCGGTGACATCACTCACCGTAGTGAAAATATCACAACTCTGTGCACAACCAAATTCAATAGCCTCTTCCGTAACGACGCCAAATTTCTTTGCTTCCACCTGGTGGTCAAAGAATGGCAGATGGGCATAAAACAAAGGCGAATTAATTGCCAGGTGCCGTCCTAATTGTGTAGCATGGGTAGTGAACACCGTTTTCACCGGCATCTTTTCTCTCTTCATATCCAGGATCGGCAGCCCTGCCATCCATTCGTGAAAGTGGGCTAGTATGGCTTGATCTTTGCCAACTAATTTCACCAATTCGTCAAAAAACAATTTCGTCAGGTAACCGAAGGCGACAACCTGGTTGATGAGGGTGTGCTCGGTGGGAGTGCTGATTCCATGGTTTTTCCAAAGCAGGTACTTGATTACCCCCAGGGCTTTGGCTTCAATCACATTTGGATTTAATAGTACTACACGCGGTTTTCCGGTAATTAGCCACTCCGCATAATGGACATCATAGCCGCGCTTGCGCAAGTTGGATGCCGCCTGTCCAAAAATATCCTCGGCATCATTCAGCGGTTCTAACTCAGCCTGGATACTCTTGCCAAGGTAGGGGCCTATCATACAGAATGGTCCGGTGGCATTCTCGGCCATCGCGGGGGCCTTTGAACGAATGACCGTATAAATTCCGCCGATCTGGTTGCAAACTTCCCACGCTACTTCAATCAGCAAGGATTTTGGAAATTGAAGTGAAGGCTTAATTCGTTGGGCCATATTAATTACTAAAAAGCTGCATCCGTCCGTTTGGAGATCAAAAAACTACACTATATCAAACTTCATGGTCAAATGCAGGCTAACATGATCATCGATATAATGTAGGTCAATTTGGCATAAATCAACTAAAATAATCTTGAAATTCAGTCAAAATTTCCTGAAAAACGTCTGGTTTCCTATTGGCCAAACTTTTGACAAGTCCATCGAGGAGCATTGAACACCTATGAACTTCGAAAAATTTACAATAAAGTCTCAAGAAGCTTTACAAAAGGCAGCAGGGATTGCTGCGTCCTTCGAGCAACAGGCGATTGAGCCGGGCCACTTGTTGAAAGCAATTCTTGATACAGACGAAAATGTGGTTGAGTACCTGATCAAAAAACTGAATGTCAACCGTGTCATCCTTGAGAAGAAACTCGAAGACCTCCTCAGTTCCTACCCTAAAGTATCAGGATCGCAGCCCTACTTGTCAGCCACGGCAAATTTGGTATTGCAAAACGCTGAGAAAGAGCTTCGCGAATTTAAGGATGAGTATATTTCCATAGAGCACTTGCTCCTGGGGTTGCTGGCGACCAAAGACAAAGTATCATCGTTCATGAAGGATGTTGGCTTTGGTAAACAAGAATTGATCAAAGCCATTAAGGAACTCCGTGGCGGGTCTAGTGTGACGGACCAAAATGCTGAATCAAAATATAAATCGCTGGATCGCTACTCGAATAACCTAAACGAGCTTGCCAAAAAGGGAAAAATCGATCCTGTAATAGGTCGTGACGAAGAAATCAGACGCGTGTTGCAAATACTGGCTCGCAGGACCAAGAACAACCCCATCTTGTTGGGAGAACCCGGTGTCGGCAAAACGGCCATCGTGGAAGGCTTAGCACAACGCATTGTGAATGGCGACGTGCCTGAAAATCTCAAAGGAAAAATACTGGTATCTCTGGACATGGGGTTGCTTGTAGCGGGAGCGAAATACAAAGGGGAGTTTGAGGAACGCCTAAAGGCTGTTATTAAGGAAGTGACAGATTCAGCAGGTCAGATCGTGCTCTTCATTGATGAGATCCATACCCTCATAGGTGCCGGGGGCGGCGAGGGGGCTATGGATGCAGCCAATTTATTAAAGCCTGCATTAGCCCGCGGAGAATTGCATGCCATCGGTGCCACGACGTTGAAAGAATATCAAAAGTATATCGAGAAAGATAAGGCGCTTGAAAGAAGATTCCAGACAGTGATGGTGGATGAGCCTTCGACGGAAGATTCTATATCGATCCTTCGCGGAATTAAGGATAAGTACGAAATTCACCATGGTGTACGCATTAAGGATGATGCCGTTATCGCTGCCGTTGAAATGTCGCATAGGTATATCTCCGATCGGTTCTTGCCCGACAAGGCCATTGACCTGATGGATGAGGCCGCTTCCAAATTGCGCATCGAAATGGATTCATTGCCCGCCGAACTGGATGAACTTAACCGGAAGATCATGCAGTGGGAGATTGAACGTGAAGCTATCCGCCGGGAAAAGGACCGCGATAAGGAATCCATTCTCAGTAAAGAGATCGCTGAATTTTCTGAAAAAAGAAATGCGCTCAAAGCGAAGTGGGAGAGCGAGAAGGCAGTGGTACATGGTATTCAAAAAGAAAAAGAAGCCGTTGACAAACTAAAGTTTGAAGCAGACCAGGCCGAAAAAGCCGGTGACTATGGGCGTGTAGCTGAAATACGATACGGTAAAATTATAGAAGTAGAAAAGCGACTTAATGCTCTGCAGGACAAAATGAAATCCATGCAGAGCCATGGTACGCTATTGAATGAGGAAGTCGGAAGTGAGGACATTGCGGAAGTGGTGGCCAAATGGACCGGCATTCCAATCACGAAAATGCTACAGAGTGAACGCGAGAAGCTTCTTCATCTTGAGGATGAATTGAGCAAACGGGTAGCCGGCCAGGAAGAAGCGATCAGGGTGCTGTCAGATGCGGTGCGGAGAAGCCGTGCGGGCCTTCAGGATCCAAAACGTCCAATTGGTTCTTTCATCTTCATGGGCACCACGGGGGTAGGGAAAACAGAGCTTTCGAAGGCGCTGGCGGAATATCTCTTCGATGATGAGAATTCCATGGTGCGTATAGATATGAGCGAATACCAGGAGCGCCATAGCGTGAGTCGGCTGATAGGTGCCCCACCGGGATACGTAGGCTATGAGGAAGGTGGGCAACTGACTGAGGCTGTTCGCAGGAAGCCCTATTCTGTTGTCCTGCTAGATGAAATAGAGAAAGCTCATTCCGACGTATTCAATATTCTACTTCAGGTATTGGACGATGGCCGGTTGACAGACAACAAAGGCCGGGTCGCCAATTTTAAGAATACGATCATCATCATGACCACCAACCTCGGCGCTACGCTGATTCAGGAGAACTTTGAAAAAATCA
>JAYWDR010000236.1:0-2022 GCA_043779735.1 Cyclobacteriaceae bacterium
AAACACATACATTCTGGGCGGATATTTTCTGGTGTCAAATGTATATCTGGTATAAGTAAACCCATTTCCCACTTTGTTTATTTTAAGCCCGTACATCGGCTTGTTGTTAAGCAAGCTCTCTGCAATACGCCATCTGCGTATATCGAAGAAACGATGTTCTTCAAACGCCAGTTCTATACGTCTTTCATTGCGTATCCGGTCTCGCATCTGGCTTTGCGATAAACCTCCGGGAAGCGGCGGCATGTTGATACTTAAACCCGGGGGCAGGGGCGGCGCAGCAATATTGGGTCTTTGTCTTATGTCGTTAATAGCCTTATATACCGACGCATCGGGGCCTGCCGCTTCGTTTTGCGCTTCGGCATAGTTAAGCAGTACCTCGGCATAGCGCATAAAAATCCAGTCCTGTTCTCCTGATTTTGTATATACAGGGAAACGTTCATCATGAAATTTGCGGGTGCTGTAACTTGATTTGGAATCTTCGGGCTGACCAGTTATATCTGCTCCCCCGGGATATACTTCCATGACATGACCCCTAAAGGTGCTACCGTTATAAACAACTGAAGCATAAAACCGGGGATCCATATTATCAAAAGGCTTAGCCGGGTTAAAGAGAGGTGACGTGGATTGCGGCAATCCGTCGGTCATTTCATAAGAATCTACAAAATTTTGAGTAGGTACAGTGCCTCCCCATCCGGCATCACTAGCGCCCTTAAAGGAGCGGGGTGAATTAATTACATCCCAACTGCCCCCATTAACCTGGAAATGGATTTTATCGGGATCTTGAAACTTTTTTGCAAAAATAATTTCGTTATTATTCTTTGTAAGAAACAAAGTCCGGTAATCGGGAAATAAGGAATATTGCGCTGCATCCATTACTTTTTTTGCTGCTGCGGCGGCATCTCCCCATTGCTCATTGTAAAGCAACACCCTGCACTGCAAAGCCCACACAGCACCTTTAGTTGCACGTCCTGCTTCAGTTTCGGATTTGCGAGGTAGTAAGGTTTCGGCCTGAGCCAGATCGTTTAAAATGAACTTTACTGTCTGGTCATAAGTTGATCTTGGTATCTGAAAGTTGTCCTGCGGCGTTAAGGGCTTGTCAATTATAGGAACTCCTGTAGGTTCCGATCCTGATGATTTCATACCATACCATCTTAAAATATCGTGATAGACAAAGGCCCTTAAAAAATATGCCTCCCCTTTAAGTCGGTTTTTAACCGCTTGATCAGGCACTTTATCCAAATTAACTAAAGCCAGGTTTGCCTTGCGAACCAATCCAAAATAAATCCCCCAAGCATTTGAAAAGGGAGAGTTTGAAGGTAAAAAGTTGGCATCCTGAAGACGATGTGAACTGGTCCATGGCATGCAAACATCACCGTCATCTGTAACTCCATCCAGATTATAAATACCCTTAGCCCATCCATCGTAACTACGATCAAAAGCAGATGGCATATCACCATATATTCCATTTACAAACTGCTGCGCCACATTGGGATCGCCCCATACTACGTCTTCAGTAATTGCATCTTTTGGTACCTGGTCAAGAAAATTCTTTTGACAACCACAAAGAATGCACACCGAGAAGCTAAATACATAAAATATTATATTCTTATTCATTTTTATCAATTTATTATTTAAAACTGAACATTAATTCCAACATTAGTAATTCTAAGCTGCGGATAATAGGCCCCCCCTGCATTTTGAATTTCCGGGTCCCAATTTTGCATTTTCGTCCATGTAAAAACATTGTTAGCATTTACATAAAAACGTAGTCCTTGCACGATTTTGGATTTTTGCAGCAGGGCTTTAGGAAAATAATAAGCAATCTCTACGTTTCTGAGGCGTAGGTAGGAAGCATCCTCAAGCCAGAAAGAAGAAAAAGCATGATTGAGATTATTCGGGTTAACAAAGACTCTTGGGTTAGAAGCATTCGGATTGTCAGGCCTCCATACGTCCAGCGTAGTTTGAAGCCCTGAAATTCCTCCCGGTCCTGCAATAAATGGCCAAGCTGCGTCGCCCGCAATA
>JAYWDR010000237.1:0-2015 GCA_043779735.1 Cyclobacteriaceae bacterium
GTTGAACTATTAATTATGACTCGAAAAATTAAATCAGGACTCATTCAGATGAGCTTGCCAAAGACAGAAGGCGAAGGCACGATTGCTGAAATCAAAGAAGCGATGGTGCAAAAACACATTCCACTCATTGAAGAAGCCGGAAGGAAGGGAGTGCAGATACTTTGCCTCCAGGAGATATTCAACACTCCTTATTTTTGTCCGGGGCAGGATAAAGCCTGGTACGAATCTGCGGAACCTGTCCCCGGACCTATTACAGAGAGGATGGCGGAGTATGCTAAGAAATATGCGATGGTGATGATTATCCCGGTGTATGAGAAGGAACAACCAGGCGTACTTTACAATACTGCGGCGGTCATTGATGCGGATGGAAAGTATTTGGGCAAATACCGAAAAAATCACATTCCGCATACCTCCGGATTTTGGGAGAAATTCTTTTTTAAGCCTGGCAACCTTGGCTACCCTGTTTTTCAAACTCGGTATGCTAAGATTGGTGTCTACATTTGTTATGATCGCCACTTTCCAGATGGTGCCCGGTGTTTAGGCTTGAACGGGGCAGAAATTGTCTACAACCCTTCAGCCACGGTAGCCGGCCTTTCTCAGTACTTATGGAAACTTGAACAACCAGCTCACGCAGCAGCCAACGGCTACTTCATGGGATGTATTAATCGTGTGGGCGTGGAGAAGCCCTGGAACGTCGGTAAATTCTATGGTTCTTCTTACTTTGTTGATCCGCGCGGACAAATTTTTGCACAGGCATCGGAGGACAAAGATGAATTATTAATTACCGAATTTGATTTGGATATGATTGAGGAGGTGAGAAATGTTTGGCAGTTTTTCCGTGACCGTCGTCCTGAAACTTATGGCAAATTGGTTGAGTTATGAAGGCCAAATGCTTTTATTTAATTGAACCTTGAACCCTTTATTCTAAATGGCAATCAAGAATAATAGACTAACGAAGGAGCAATACACAAACAATTTCTCCGACATCCATCCACCCTTTGAGTCGAAGGAAGCTGCGGTGATGGAGGCAAATCGTTGCTTGTTTTGTTACGATGCGCCCTGTATCAAGAGTTGTCCTACCAGCATAAACATACCTAAATTCATTAAGCAAATCACGACAGATAATGTAAGAGGATCTGCTCACACAATTTTTGAATCTAATAGTATGGGGGCCGGATGCTCCAAAGTTTGTCCTGTAGAAAAATTGTGTGAAGGCTCCTGTGTGTACAACCTGCTCGAAGAACCCCCTATTCATATTGCCAGACTTCAACGCTACTCGACCGAAGAGGCGATGGAGAAGAAATGGAAACTTTTTACGCGCAAGTCCCCCACCGGCAAAAAAGTGGCTGTGGTTGGTGCCGGGCCAGCTGGTTTGAGCTGCGCACACGTCCTTTCCAGGGAAGGTGTTGATGTGACGATTTATGAAAAGGAAGCGAATGGTGGAGGGTTGATGACGTACGGAATTGCGGCATATAAAGTAACACCTCAATTCTGTGAGGACGAGGTGAATTATATTACGTCCATTGGAGGTATTGAAATAAAATACAATCAGGAGTTGGGAAAACATATTTCTCTTGAGGCCTTACAAAAAAATTATGACGCGGTCTACGTAGGCATTGGCGTGGGACTGGCAAGACAATTGGACATTCCGGGTGAAGAACTGGAAGGGGTAGTGGATGCTATCAAGTTCATTTACTCCATCAGAACAAATCAGTACCCGGCCGTGTCGGTGGGTGACAGAGTTGCCGTGATAGGCATGGGTATGACTGCTATTGACGCAGCCACACAGGCTAAGCGACTTGGTGCTAAAGAAGTTACGCTCGTATACAGAAGAACACAGGAGGAAATGCCATGCACGGAAGTTGAATTGAACCTCGCCAAATTGGACGGTTGCAGCATATTGTGGCTTGCCGCGCCCAAAAAGATTATTGGCAAGAACGGAAGCGTTGAGCAGCTTATTTGCGCTGTAATGAAATTGGGAAATCCTGATAGCTCGGGTCGTCGTAAGCCCGTGG
>JAYWDR010000238.1:0-2006 GCA_043779735.1 Cyclobacteriaceae bacterium
TCGCTCGCATCCCCTGCCGGCGTAGAGGTAGCGTGGGCGTTAATATAGTCAATGTCTTTTGCTTTCAATCCCGAATCCCTAAGCGCCATAGACAGTGACCTGGCCGGGCCATCCACACTGGGATTGGAAATATGGGTGCCGTTGGATGAAAATCCATATCCAATTACCTCGGCTAAGATTTTTGCCCCCCTGTTTCGTGCTGATTCCAAGCTTTCAACAATGACCGTCGCAGCCCCACCACTCGGAACGAGTCCGTCCCGATCTCTGTCAAAAGGACGGCTGGCTGCTGCAGGATTGTCTTCACGGATGGAGAATGCACCAAGGGCATCAAAATTGCCCATGGAGTATATGTTCGTCTCCTGGGCCCCGCCACAGATAATACAATTCTGCAACCCATTCCGTATAAACATGGTTGCCAGCCCAATAGCGTGCGAACCGCTGGCACAAGCGGCACTGACACTGAAATTAACCCCCTTCAACCTGAAAATCGTTGCGAGATTCATGCTGACCGTAGAATTAAGTACTTGAAAGACAGAGCCTGAACCCACCATCATAGTGTCTTTTTTGGCCCTGATGATATCGATGGCTTCAATTACGGACTGAGCAGAACTGTCATTCCCGTAAATGATACCCACTTCAGCCTGGTCAATAAAATCCTGTGTGATTCCTGCCTGAGCCATAGCCTCAATCGTGGCCAGGTAGGCATATTCGCCTTGCTCTGGGAGCATCACACGGGCCCTCCTGTCTAATACTCCCTTAAGTTGGGGCCTTTCTACAAAGCCGGTAAGACCCGACCGATAGCCCATCTCCTTCCTCTGCTTATCAAGGACTATCCCTGACTTACCTATATAAAGCGAATCGGCCACCTCAGCAAGGTTTTTTCCAATGCATGAATAAATCCCCAGCCCCGTAATAACTACTCTCTCCATTCCGTAAAAATCTTACCAAATTAGACGATCATTGTTTGTTGCCTTCAACACATTCTATACGCACCATTTCCGAGGCAAAAATAATGAAATAATGAGTTTCTAACTCTCTTTTCAATAAAAGACAGTAAAAAATATCGGCCAATGAGTTGTGATTGTTCACCGCGGATTAGCCGCTTGCGACTTTTCCTCAGACTCAATTATGAATACAGCCCCCCATTGATAGACAAAACTTCGCCGGTAATATAAGATGCTCTGGCCGAGGCAAAAAATTCAATCGCGTCAGCCACTTCTTCTGCCACCCCAAAACGCTGCATGGGAATGATCTTCTTTAATTCCGCCTCGTTCAGATCCTGGGTCATGTCGGTCCGGATAAACCCGGGTGCCACTGCATTGACCGTAATAGCCCTGCGGGCAACTTCCTGAGCGAGCGCCTTGGTGGCCCCAATGACCCCGGCTTTGGCCGCTGAATAATTTGTTTGACCTGCCATTCCTTTCAGGCCCGAAAGCGAAACCACGTTGACTATGCGTCCATATCTTTTTGTGAGCATCCCTGTGAGTACAAGCCGGGTCACGTAAAAGAAACCGTCGAGACTGGAGCCCAGCACATTTTTCCACTGCGCTTCATTCATCCAGATCATCAGCGTGTCCTCGCGAATGCCCGCATTGTTTACAAGTACTTCGATGGTTTTGTCCTTGTTTTGCTCAATCCATCCGCCGAGTGCAGCATCCACCTCTGTCTTGTTCGACACATCAAACTTCAACAGCTCACCATCACTGCCCTTGGCTCTGATTGCCTCAAGCGTTTTCAGGGCCTCGGCTTCATTGGTTTTGTAATTGATCAAAATCCAATAGCCCGACTCAGCCAACCTGATACAAGTTGCCCTGCCTATGCCTCTGGAGCCTCCGGTAACCAATGCGTATTTCACAAACTAAATGATTTGAGACGGGTCGAGAGAGGACAAATATTTTCTTACTTTTTGCAATTCCTTGTACTTGGGAAGATCATCAACAAAAACAGGCACGATGGCCCTCAATTCTTTATACATTTTGTGAGTGACAGACGACAGTCTGGTTTGA
>JAYWDR010000239.1:0-2005 GCA_043779735.1 Cyclobacteriaceae bacterium
GCCGAATAGCCACCGGTACTGAAGCTGGTGCCCTTGAACATGAAAGGAAGAAATCTTCCACGCGAAGGTGTGTTGGGGGCAGATGGTCCATAGGCATCAAGCACCACCATACCATCAATGAAAGTTCGTGTTTCATTGCTATCGCCTCCTCGCACAAACAATCGACCGCTCTCTCCTACCTTGGTTGTGCCTGGAAGCGTATTCAGTGCACCCGCAATGTCGGCCGTGGCGCCTGCTGTGGTGGCAATATCAACCGCTTTTAAGATCGTCCTGCGCTTTTCATCCCCCGCCGTAAAAGATCCGGCTGAAATTGTCACTGCATCAAGCTGATTGATTTCCTCTCTAAGTATAAGCGTAAGGATTGTGGATGCACCGCTAAGGTCAACTGGCTGCTCAATGCTCTTGTAGCCTACAAAAGTTGCAATGACCACCTGATTTCGTTTTTCGTTGGTAGTAAATGCGAAAGAGCCGTCGATGGCGGAACTGGCACCATCATAGGTGTCCTTAATAGAAATATTGGCCCCGGGGATGGCCATACCCTTTTCATCTGCAACCTTGCCAGAAATAGTGGTCTGGGCAAGCGTGGGGAAAGAAAGGATGGCAAGCCAATGCAGGTATGATTTCATTCGTCGGGTGCTTTGCAGATTGAACGACAAAGATTAGCATCAAATAAAACCTGGCATAAAGCATCCTGCCGAACTGTAGCGTAGCGTGGACGGAGTGTAATCGTAAGAACCTTACCAGAAACAGCATGCAGTGGCTTTTATTGATTATTTTGCCGCTCAATCGAAGACAAATGAAAATAATCAAGATCACCACTTTATTCATACTCTTCCACGGGTCCGTCTTTTGTCAGAAGGTGGATAAGTTTATCAAGTCAAAGGATATTACGAGGATCCTTCAAACGCTTTCAGCAGACGATATGATGGGGCGCCCTGCCATGCAGCCTGCACGGATTGAGAAAGCAACCGCTTTTATTGAAAATGAATTTAAGAAGATCAAGTTAAAGTCATTAAACGGATTGAGGGGCTTTAGACAAGAATTTACAATAGAAATGATCGTCCCTGGCGAAGTAGAAGCGATCGTTGAGGGAGATAAAATTGCCCAAGAAAATGTGATCCTCGTAACAGAAAAGACCAATGTTTCGATTGACAAGGGGCTTTCTGTTAAGACTATTGAATTTGATCCAAAGGCAGAAAACAAAGACCAATACTTTTCAGGCATGGCCTTTTCCATGGCACGAGACACTGCTTCTGCCATCATTTTGATAGCCCCTGAATTTCAAAAAAACTTCATGGAATTCAAGGGCTTCTTTGGCAAGCGGTTTATCAATAACAGAAAATCCATCAAGGTCTTTATACTAGGGAAAAAATCCGCTTCGACGTACTCGATTAAGGCAAAGCAGAAAATAGAATTCATCAAGATGACCAACGTTGTTGGGATGCTAGAAGGAAAGACCAAGCCCGATGAGATGGTAATCTTCTCAGGACACTACGATCACCTAGGAGTACAAAAAATCGCAATTGAAGGAGATTCTATTTCTAATGGGGCCGACGATGATGCGTCTGGCACTACGGCGGTCATAGAACTTGCACGCTATTTTAAGAAGCTCAAAAATAACAACCGCACGTTGATCTTTATTGCTTTCACGGCTGAAGAAATTGGAGGATTCGGAGCAAGATATTTCTCACAGCAGCTTCCCCCTGAGAAAGTTATAGCCATGTTCAATATTGAAATGATTGGGAAGCCATCGAAATGGGGTCAAAACTTCGCTTTCATTACTGGATTTGAGAAATCAGATTTCGGTCAAATCCTGCAAAAAAATCTGATAGGCACTCCGTTTCAATTTCAGCCTGATCCATACCCACACCAAAACTTATTTTACCGGTCGGACAATGCAACATTGGCACGCCTCAGTGTCCCGGCTCATTCCATTTCAACAGACGAAATTGATATTGACAAGTTCTATCATACGGTAAATGATGAAGTGGAAACCCTGGATATC
>JAYWDR010000240.1:0-2002 GCA_043779735.1 Cyclobacteriaceae bacterium
TGATCGTTGGAGGTGTGTTACATACGGACGGTGTTACCGTCATCGCAATTGGTGGATTCGGAGTGACCGCAAAGTTATTAATGGCGAAAATACATCCGAGGTTGTCTGTTAATTGTATGGTGTAGGTCCCTGTCGATAGCGGAGAAGAAAGGTTAAATGGGGATGCTGCTGCGGCTGTGGGTCCGGTTACGGCGCCCGTGCCGTTATTGGTTACCTTGTATTGCACTGGAAAAGTCAGGGTGCTCGTCAATTGGATATCTTCCGGATCACAGAATGTGACAGGCACTGCGGCGGCGGAACCGGGAGGAGTGTCAGACAAACCAAATGACTGGGATATGGTACAGCCGGAAATCTGATCATTGACAATTCCTGAATAGGTACCGGCTTTTAATAAATTAAATGGAATGATCTGTGGTGCTGTTTGGTCAATAGCCTGTACGTTGAAAGGACTGGGCCCTGTAATAAAATAGGAGTATGGTCCGGTAGGAGGGGCTGTCGTCACGAGTTGTAAGGTGATGCTGCCATTCGCCAAATTACAAGCGGTTGGATTAGTTCCGGTTAGAGTGAAAGACGGAGAGGCAATCACCGTGAAGATGACATTTTCTGTTATTGCACAGTTTGTAATTGGATCTTTAACAATCACTTGATACGCAAACGCACCAGGAAGTGTGGTGTCGATAGGCCGGACTTGCGCATTGGTAAGGCCACCGCCGTTTACTGTCCAGTCATAGGTAGCCCCTGGGTTTTGTGCATCGAGAGCGGTAGTAAATGCACTCTGACACAGCGTGCGGTCAGGGCCAAGATCCACCTGCGGCTGATTGTCAGCAATAAGGCTTTGCCCTTTAGAAGTACAGGCGTTCTTATCGGTGATGGTGACAGACACAATGGATTGCTGAGAAATAATAATCGTCTTGGTAGTTGCCCCGCCAGTCCACAAATAGGTTAGGCCAGGCAGATTTCCGGTATTTGCATCAAGTGTGACAGGTCCGTTGCAGAGTGCTGCTGCCCCGGGTATTGTTGGTTTTTGCGGGGGTGCAAAAATGGTGGTCGGCTTGACTAGCGTAGTGTCAAGTCCGCACCGGTTGGTGAGATTCATTGAAACGGTATATGTTCCGATGGCGGCATACGTGTGTTTGGGTGCCGCTTGCGTGTCGCTGCCCCCGTCGCCAAAGAACCATAAGAACTTGTCGATAGGATCCGTGGAGGTACCTACAAATTTTGTGGGACTGCCAATACACACTCCTACCACATCGAGTGCAGGCCCTCCCGTGGCATTTGAAATCTGCTGAATGAAATTGGGCAACCCAAGCTGGCTGAGCTTTCCTGGCGCCAGGGTAAATCCGCTGAAGTTGATTGGGGATATGCGGGTAGTATCTTCCACTGGTTGGATGGTGGCTAGCACATTGCTTCCGTTGATGGCCATGTAGATTTGTCCGTCAGGTCCTTTTTGCAACGCGCCAAACTCTAAACTCTTTGTTGTGGGGCTGGGTGTTCTTAAATAAGGATGCCCTAAAGAGTCAATAAAATACTCAAAGAGTTGAGAAGGAGAGGGCGCGCCCTTCACAGTAGCAAACACTTTATTTCCAGCTGGAGAGAATTCAATACCGTAAACCTGTCCGGCCGCCTGCTTCAGATTGATCTTCCTGTAGTTGTTCAGCTTTCCAGTGGTATCATTAAGATGAAAAAGTTCTATGAAGTTACTTACCCCTGGATTTGCCAACGCTACCGCCAATGTATTCTTTGGTCCAAGTTTCATATAGCCCTCACCGTTTTCTTTGGGTGCGTAGTTGTGATCCGATCCAATGGCTGTTAGAATGGGTGCTCCAATTCCTACTGATGAAATTGGATAGACACGGAAAGTGTTATTTCCATATTCTTTAATGATCAGCCATTTGCCGCTCGCGGTAATTCGTTCAGTGCTTCTGCTGAAGAGGGTAAGTCCCTGCTGCACCACTGCACCCAATCCGCCATTTAGCTTTAAGTCAAACAGTGAGTACTTGAC
>JAYWDR010000241.1:0-6046 GCA_043779735.1 Cyclobacteriaceae bacterium
TAGGTATAAGAAAGATAGCCTGATGTGATATTTTGGTTATAGTTAAAGACGTTGGCGAGACTGCTGTTGGAGGCTGGCACAAACGGGTCGCTTGCCGCCGGGGCCGAGAAGTATTTGTAATCGCTGGCAACTTTTCTTGAGATATTTTTTCCACCAAACTCTAAGAGTTGATTTGTACTGATCGGCGTCTGATAATCTGCCTGTATTGTGATTTCCTGATTAAAACTCTTGTTCTCATTCTTAAGCTGTTTCGATGTAGGAAAGCCTCCTTCATTGAGGTAGGCATTCATAAAGTCATTCGTCCGGTCATTCTTGCTATAGAGTGTCAAGAGACTGAATTCCCGCTGAGGCTTGAACGTGTGTGTATAATTCAAACTCGCATCGATTGTTCCTGACTGGTCGGCGGTCTGCACATTGCGCAGGCTGGTGCTAGACAACGTATCATTCCTGAATAGTCGAGTGCTCAGGTCGTCCTGATTGTTAAAACCATTCCGCGTACCATATCTCACAGAGGCTGCGAGGGAATTATTCTTGTCGATATCATAGTCCCACCCTAGCTGAGTATTTCCAAATAAATTTGAACTCCGCGTATCCGCTTGCTGATGGTTAAGGGACTGTGTTCCGCTGGAGGCTGTAGTAAGCTGGCTGTTATTAAATTTTCCGTTAATGTTATAACCGGAACGACCGTATCCCCCCAGGGAAAAGCCCATTTTACCCTGGCGGTAATTCCCATTTAAACTCAAATTGGACCCCCTATAGCCGGAACTACCGTCTACATTGAAGGTCAGTCCTTGCAACGTGTTTTTCTTTGTGATGATGTTGATAATCCCTGCCGAACCTTCGGCATCATACCTGGCGGACGGAGATGTAATGACCTCTACTGTTTTGATTTGGTCTGCAGGAATTTGCTTTAGCGCATCGGCCACACTGCTGGCGGTAATGGTGGAAGGCTTATTGTTAATGAGTACCTTGATATTCTGGTTCCCGCGCAACGAAACGTTTCCATCCATATCCACCGATAGCATGGGCACCCGCTTCAGCACATCGGTAGCATCACCGCCCTTGGTGGTCTGGTCATTCTCAGCATTATATACGGTGCGGTCAACCTTTTCTTCAACCAATACTCGTTGGCCCTCCACTACGACCGCCTCCAGTTCCTTCGAATCTGTGGCCATTTTTATGGTACCAATATCGACTGAGTTCTTTTTGTCAGAAATGACAATTTTATCAACGAACTCATTCTTGTACCCTATGAATGATATGATCAGCCGGTAGGTACCATTTGGAACTTTGTGGATGGAGAACTTACCCTTGTCATCACAAATAGCACCATCGATCGGCTTCTCTGAGTTGGGCAAGGTTAGCGCAACGGTGGCAAACTCCACCGGTTGTTGGTTAGAGGCATCTGTGATGTTGCCGCTAATCTTTCCGGTACCTCTTAGGGTCATAGGGGTAGGGGGATTGCCTTGTGCCGGTCGTCCGGTAGGTTGTTGTGCCTGGGCGAAAATGCTTACGAGTACAAGAAAAATAAGTAAAAGGCTCTTCATGATTTATTTCCTATCAAAAAATTGCGGTAATGCTATCTTAGACAACTCATAAGCTCTAAATATTCCAATCAATTTCATTTGTTTTATGTCTGACAGCCGTTCCATCCGACTACAGCTGAAAACCAGCCAATAGGTTCGCCCGTGCAGATAGAATTTAGACCGTTTAACATTTAAAAAAGATGCACTATGGTGATGTACGTGACTACAAAAGTAGGACACTCGTCCTCATCCTTTCGGTCAAATTCTGTTAACGGTCAATAAATGTTTGGAATGCCTGGGCGGCTATTGCGGAATTTGTATGGAAGCTCTAGCAAGAAATTGCAAGCGCCATCTTCAAGATACCTACCGTCCGCCGGGCGGGCAGTTCTTTCTGAGATATTCGGTAAACAGGGTAGCAAGATGCTCGGTCGTTCCTTCCCCTTCTGAAATGCCATGTGTTCGGTTAGGGTAAGGCATAATCTGAAACTGCTTGTTATACTTGATCAATTCATTGATCAGCATTTCTGCATTGTTGTAATGCACGTTATCATCTCCCGTGCCGTGGATGTACAACAGGTTTCCCTTCAGATTCCTGGCATACGTGATAGGCGACCCATCGACAATATCCTTGAGGTTCTCTTGAGGCAAGCCCATATAGCGCTCCTGGTAAATATTGTCATAGGTAAGCTCGTTGGCAACCGCCGCTATGGCAATTCCAGTTTTGTAAATGTCAGGATATTGAAATAATAGATTGAGTGTCGCGGAGCCGCCACCGCTCCATCCCCACACTGCTATACGGTCTGCATCAACAAACGGCCACTTCAAAATCTCTTTGGCAGCCAGCGCCTGATCGCGGATATTAACCAGGCCAATTTTTTTATAAATGATTTTTCTCCACGCTCGTCCCTTCGGAGCAGGTGTACCCCGATTGTCAAGCGACATGTAGATGTATCCATCTTCGGCCATGTCGCCTTTATAAAGACGATTGTTGCCTGTGCCAAACCTGTCGTTCACGGTTTGGCCAGCCGGCTCGGTATACACTTCGAATACGACTGGATATTTCTTCGTGGGATCGAAGTTCTTCGGCTTTACCATCCATCCATCCATCTCAACGCCTTCTTCTGTTTTGATCTTAAAAAATTCAACTTTTTTTGTTGTTTGCACCGAAGCCAGTTTTGCCTGAATACTTTCCTTTTCAATTAATGGTTTATGCGTGGTCAAATCAATCAGTTCTCCCGTAGACTTTGTAAACGTGTTGGAAAAAGTGTGTTGGGCAAACTTTCGGTTAGGAGAAATTGAATAACCATGCGTACCCTCCAGACCTGCAGGACTCACCAATTCCAACTTTCCCTTTCCATCCAGTTTGGTTTTATAGAGATATTTTTGGGTGGCATTGGCAGGTGACGCAAGGAAGTACACATAGTTACTTTTTTCATCGGCCGCTAAAAAGTCAATGACATCAAAATTCCCTTTCGTTATCAGGGTCTCCTTGGTGCCGTCTTTGCTAATCCTGTAAAGATGTGCCCAGCCGTCTTTCTCACTTATCCATAAAAATTCCTTTTTGTCGTTGAGCCAGACAAATGGATGCTGAAAGTCCAGTGCTCGTGTACTCCCGGTAAAAGAAAAAAGTTCAATCCATGAATCATCTTTCTCCGTGTAGATCAATTTGGCATCACCATTGGCAGGGTTGCAAGAGTATATCTTGCTCTCGTTTTGCTTGCGATTCAGTTGCTGCACAAGGATTTCGGTTGACGAATGCCACTCCAGTCTGGGAAGGTAATGCTGCTGTGGGTCACCGTGTATATCCAGCCATTTCGTTTGGCCTGTACCAATGTCAATGATGCCAATGCGCGCAGGAGAAGGACTTTGGCCAATGGTCGGATATTCCACAGGGATAATTTTTGAGTAAGCTGAATCAGTAGTGTTGATCATGTAGTAATCCCTTATTTTGTTGGCATCGATCTGCCAATATGATATTCGGTTGCCGTCCGGGCTCCACTTGAAACCATCGCGGCAGGCAAGTTCTTCTTCATACACCCAGTCAAAAGTGCCGTTGATGAGTTTTCGGTTTCCATTGGTGGTGAGTGCCTTTATTTCTCCTGTATCAATATTTTCAACATACAGATTTTGTTCGCTAACATAGGCAGCATGTGAAGCATCGGGGGCAAGTTTGGCAAACATCAAAGATGATTCAGGTCTTCCGGCACCCAGTTTTTTTAATCCTTTTGTTTTCATATCCATTACCCAATAATCTCCCCGGGTATCGGCGCGCCAAACTCTTTTTGTATTGGTATAGACCAACATTTTCTGCATGTCATTGGAGAAGTAAAACGCCCGAACGGTTATTGGCTTAGGTTGTCCTGCCGGAGTCAGCTCTCCAGCCGTGATGAACGTTGCTTTCGTATTGGCGGGAAGAGTATATTGAATTATCTCATTGGATTCAATTCGATAGTAGGAGTTACCATCTTTTGACCATTTCATGCCACCTGGCTGTGCTACCATGGACAGGGAGGAAATGACGAAGACAATCAGGGGAAATAGTATGTCTTTTGTTCTGTGAAGGGTGATCATAGCAGCAGTTTGTTTGGTATTCGGGCTGTAAAGTTAGAAATGCCTTTGAGAATAGCACCACTCCTGCTATCTGAAGTATTAACAGTAACTTCGCGGCTTATTTAACAACTAAGAATGAAATCTTTTGATACCCTGGGTCTATCCCCAGGTTTGGTAGAGTCGGTACAACTCCTCGGCTTTGAAACCCCGACACCCATTCAGGAAAAAGCGATACCTGTTCTGTTAAAGGGCAACCGCGACTTTGTTGGGCTTGCGCAAACCGGTACAGGCAAGACGGCAGCCTTCGGACTTCCCTTGCTGGAGTTAATAGATGACCAGAGCAAGAATACCCAGGCTCTGGTACTGGCGCCTACGCGTGAGTTGGGCATGCAGATCACCAGCGACCTTGAAACTTTCACAGAAAAATTCAAATCATTCAATATTGTGGCGGTGTATGGTGGTGCGAGTATCGGCGAGCAAATCAGAAAAGTAAAGAGGGGAGCCCAGGTCATTGTCGCGACTCCGGGCCGATTGATCGATTTGATAGACCGCAAAGCCATTAACCTTGGTACCGTCAAGTATGTCGTGCTGGACGAGGCCGATGAAATGCTCAATATGGGATTCAAAGAAGATATTGACAAAATACTTTCTTTCACGCCTAAAGAAAAAAATACCTGGCTATTCTCTGCCACCATGCCCAGGGAGGTGAGAGCCATCATGAAGAACTATATGTCAGACCCCTTTGAGCTGACCGTCGGAGAACAGAATGTGGGTAATGTAAATATTGAACACCGGTACGTACTTGTGCAAGAGCGTGAGAAGTACCCCGCGCTGAAGCGGATATTGGACTTTACTCCTGAAATATTTGGTTTGATTTTCTGTCGCACCCGCATTGACACCCAGCGTGTGGCAGAAATGCTAATTAAAGATGGCTACAATGCAGATTCTTTGCATGGCGATCTAAATCAGCAACAGCGTGACCGTGTGATGATGAAATTTCGTCAACGCTCGCTCCAGATTTTGGTTGCCACGGACGTGGCGGCGCGCGGTATTGATGTGGAAGACATTACGCATGTCATTCATTTGAATATGCCCGATGAAATGGAATTTTATACTCATCGCAGCGGAAGAACTGCCAGGGCCGGCAAGAAGGGGATCTCCATCGCGCTGGTCAGTAGAAATGAGATGGGCAGAGTCAAGCAAATTGAAAAGAACATAAAGACACCTGTAAAAAGGATGATGGTGCCTACTGGTGGTGAGGTCTGCCAGAAACAATTATTGGCGCTCATGCATAAGGTGCGAGAGGTGAAAGTAAATGAAGGTGAGATAGCAGAGTTCCTGCCGGCCGTCTATGAGGAACTGAACGATCTGACAAAACAGGACCTTATTAAGCGCTTTGCTTCCATCGAGTTCAATCGTTTCCTGGATTACTACAGAAATGCACCCGATCTAAATGTGGACCAAAGAAGAAGTGAAGGAAGCCCTGAGCGCCATGTAGGTGGTACGCGCTTTTTTATCAACCTCGGCAAGATGGATGGCTTGGACAAATCAAAGATGCTGGAGTTGATTGACGAGCATACGGGTTTGGAGAAGAAAGATATTGGCACGATTGACTTAAAGGGTGCGTATTCATTTTTCGAAGTAGAAAAACATCAGGCTGATAAGGTGGTAAAAGGATTTAAAGCAATAGAGCTGCAAGGGCGTCAGGTGCGGGTGGAAATAACGGACCTAAAGTCCTACGGATCCTCCTCTTCAGGCAGGAATAGTGAGTCCCCGAGACCCCGGAAGAGAATTTATCCTGATAAGAAGTTCTCAGACAAGAAAAGCGATCGTTTCCATAAAAAGTGGAAACAGTAATTCACCCCATTACGCGATAGTGAACCTTTGAGGCGTAAATTGCCCGACAATCAAACCGGGAGTCGTGGTTTACAATAGTAATTTTTGTACTTTTTCCGGCCAATAATTTGGCC
>JAYWDR010000242.1:0-2001 GCA_043779735.1 Cyclobacteriaceae bacterium
CCCCTCATCGCAATGGGGAACCACTCATTCAGTGTGTCGCGGTCTTCCGAGTATTCCATCCCTCTAAATAGGGGCGTGCTCTGCATAAGTTGATGTCGGTTTTTCAGGTAAGCTACATTTTCGTCATCCCACACCAGACTATAGTGTGGCACCCTCATGATGAAATCAGAAGCTTTTGGAAGGAATTGTTGACCCATTAGATAGGTCCAAAATTCCTTAGAGACCTCAAAGGACTCAGCAATCTTAGTAGCCTTCAGAATGTCAAGGTGACCGTCGGCGGCCAGCGGTGTATAATTCAATTCACAAAATGCAGAATGGCCAGTACCTGCATTGTTCCAAGCATCAGAACTCTCAGAACCAGCAACATCCAGTCTCTCAAAGATCTCGATCGACAGTTCAGGTTTCAGTTCTTTGAGCAGCACTCCCAACGTAGCGCTCATAATTCCAGCACCTATTAAGACAACATCGGGTCCATTATGAGCAATATGGGTCTTTCCAGCCATAATGCGAAGTAAGCATGAATGGAGTCACAACGCAAGGGGAGGGCTATCAGAAAACTTCGTAATTCAATAGGTCACGGTATTCTTTTCACACCTGGTGCAATAAAATATCGAACCCTGCATGTCAAATAATGAAGTGCGAAATGCCCGCGACCAGCAATCGAAGTGTTCTTAATTCGTTATTCACTAGATATAACCTGGTCCGGGCTTGATATTTTTATCTCATCGATTTAAGAAAACGAGATTAACTTCAGGCCATCTCTAAAACCCCTGCCTTTGATGGCCTCAACCCCTCCCCCTTCTCCAAAAGCGAAGGGTACAAGGAGTTTTTAGAGATGCCATTCAATTAAAAAGACGCCAGTATTTTTTTTACCAGCGTCTGTCTCTGTGCTGTTATTCTATTTCTTAATCTCAATCTTCCCGCTGTTTGGCAGTATCTGGGGTTGCATAAAATCGTCCTTGGTCACTTCCGTCGCTTTGCCCAAATACATCCAGTTGATAGCGTTGGAGTACTTCTTAAAAGCCATATTCAGATCCGACACTGAAAGTTTATCCACTGCGCCCATAAAACTCTCATCGGCTTTCCAACTCCCTGCGATTTCATTGCCCCCGATCGACGCGCTCTGAGCACCATTTGTCTCAAGTCTTGAATAATAATTCGTAAGAAACTCCTCCTTCTTATCCTTTAGTTCCTTATCCTTAAATCCCTGATTTTTTACCTCATTGATCTGGTCGATCATAACTTTAAGCGCCTCCTTCGGTTTTGTGCTTGACGCATAGAAAACGGCCAGCGGGTTTTTTACAATCCCGGTGTTGAAGTAGGCGGCAGGCGCATAGGTTAGGCTGCGTTTTGTCCGCAGCTCTACAAAAAACCGGTCTCCCATAATAGCCATGGCTACGCGCATAGGTACCGCGTCCGGTTCGATCAAAGCAGGAACGGTCATGTTTCCGCGCACATAGTTTGTGGCGATGTCACGGTTTTCAATTGTTATGCCTGCCTGGATTTCCGTTTTGGGTTCCGGCTTGGCTGTCTGTCCTTGCTGCAATTGGGTCAAGGCGGTATTAATTTTTGTCGTAATGTCCGCTTCGGTTACGTTACCCACCACGACCAGGAAGCAGTTTGCCTTGTTCACGATCTTGCTGAAGTGATTTTTTACTTGTTCAAGACTTAGCTTCTCCAGGCTACCCGCGCTGCCGGTAGGAATTTTGGCATAATTGCGTCCGGCATAGCTGATCTCCATACTCTTGTTTTCCAGGTACTGGTCCGGATTGCTCTCTTGTTCTTTGGCGCCCGAATGGACCTGACCTTTGATGATTTCAAATGCCTGTGCATCAAATCGCGGCTGGATGATGACATCGGCAAACAAAGTCCAGGATTCATTCCAGTAGGTTGTGATACATGACAGGCTGATCTGACTGTAATCATACGAACTTGAATATGATATCTGAGCCCCTATTTTCTCGGTGGCACTGCCAAAATCAGTCATCGACAATTTCTTGG
>JAYWDR010000243.1:0-6037 GCA_043779735.1 Cyclobacteriaceae bacterium
CGAAGATAGTAAGATTTGGCGTGCTGTTCACGCCTTATTGCCACGGTAGGATTAGGTAACCGATCATCGAAAGGACAAAAGACATGATGACTAAGAAAAAAGTCAAGGCTGCTGGACGTATTAAAGCCCAATCGGATGGTTGGGTTTTCTTTTTTTTGACAAAGGGTTACAAAGGTCCGCTTGTAAAGTATCCGACAAGGATCAACCATTTTTATTTTTCACAAATAATTCCGCAGCTTGAAGTTGAGGTCGTTTTTTGCCTTGCGAATGAGTCATTGACATAAGTTTCCTGTAATACATGACCGCATTTTTATTGTCTTGTAATTTTTCAGCCGCTAAGGCCGCGCCATACAATCCATTGAACCGATTAGGATGCCTCTTTAAGTCAAGTTTGTAAGCCTCAAGGGCTTTTGAAGGTTCTCCCATTTCCAGATACATATCCCCCAGTAACTCACGAGCAGGAATGACCTCTCCGGGCGTGACAGGGTCTTTTTCAGTCGAATCTTCCAGGTCGGCAGCCTCAATCATGGGTTGAAGTGCAGCCCTCTTATCTCCTTGTGCGAACTGAATCCAGCCTTCCGAGGCTTTGATCTGAATGAGCACCTGATTGGCTTTATAACCTTCCTTTCGCTCGTTGAGTTTAGTGTAAATGTCACTCAGGTTTTGCAGTTCCTGTCGGGCAATCTCCGGTTTCTTTGTGTGTACCGCACCCAGTAATCTTCCAAAATGAACATTGGCTTTCTCCCAGTAAAAGTTCTCCCATGGGAAGTTGGGATTTAACTCCAGTTGGGTGGCCGCTACCCAGTCCTTGCGCTCAACGGCATAGCGGGTGGGAATGGCTGCAATCGAGTACAGGTCCTTGAAGCCATGGGGGAATACTTCATTTATGGTCAGTAGGTAATCTAATTGTTTCTTCGCTTCATCGTCGCTTCCTTGCTGTAAATAGGCATATACGAGGTAATCCATCCCATGAAGTTCTTCATCCCAATGACCTTTGATACCCATATTTTGAGCATAACATTGAGCAGCAGAGATGGAGGTAATATTTGAATGTATGGATTCATCCCAGAGTCCCAGACGTGTGAATATATGGGAAGGCATATGCTGGGCATGTGCTGAGGCTGCTGCAATGGAAGCATATTTCCTTGCTGCCGGCAGTGCCAACTCCGCCAGTTCCGGATAATCGTAGGTATGAATAATGTAATGAGTAATCCCTGGATGGTTAGGTTCGCCCGCGAGAATGGAATTTAGAATTTCTCCTGCTTTTTTCTGGTTGCGGAATGATTTATCAGTTGGATCGGCAGTTGCACGAAGGGCCAGGGCATAAAATATGGCTGCTTCCTTGTCTTCCGGATATCTTTGATAAATTTTTTCAGAGGCTTTTTCAAATTTGAGTGTGCGGGTACGATAATCGAGTTGATCCCATTGATCATAAATGGCTGCGATCGCTTCCAGATAATCTGATTCCCTATCGGAAATATTTTCAAGCGTGCGTGCCAATGCAATGGTCTTCGAACCCTTTTCCAAATCACTGGGTGTTGGAGGCGACCAAAGCGGGTGGAAATTACACATAGCAACACCCCAGTAGGCCATCAGGCATTGGGGATCTGCATCAATAACCCTGGCGAATACTTTTTCTGCTTCAGCATATTCAAAAGAATGTAACAGGGCCGTCGCGAGGTTAAAATTCTCCCGCACTTTGTCCGAGCATGACAGGCCCATGTTGACAGTGCCGAACTGGTCGTTCCCGGAACCACACAACGCGATTTCTCCGCGATTGAGGTTGATGGATTGCAAGTCTCTTTGGAATTGCTCCTGGCTTTTCTTTCCTGAACATGAAAGCAGGAGCACGAAAATCAGGACGGGGCTGAGCTTTTTGATTGTTTTCATCTTAGTATCGAAGATTGAAATTGAAATCGTTATTGCAATATCTGTCGGCGTTTATGAATTCACAAATAAAGTTAGGATAAATGTTATCTTATAAACCCACGCTTTAGATGGGCGCGTGTTTCCTGCCGAATTTCCTTTGGCGCCTTTGTGCTTCAGCCTGAGAGTAGCTATTCCACACGGCTTCCAAAGGAATGCACGCAAAGTTGCAAAGCGGGAGACTACCCTAGGTAGCGCTTCATCATCGGGTGCTGTCGGATTTCAATCAGCGGACGACCGTCGCCAGCGTCGCGACTTTACCGTCTCGTCCGATTTTCCGAACTCGCGGTATCCATGCTTTGCGCTCCTCCTCTTGCGTAGGAGGGACGTCGTGCCACTCCAGCACATACACTTCATTCCGAAATACAGCAACACCTGTCGGTGTCCATGGGCTTGGTGTTTGCAAAATAGTGCTTACAACGCCTTGAGGGGTGATTTTGATCACACTACGGCTGCCAGTGGCAGCCACATACACCACCCCCAGCTGATCAACTGCCAATCCCCGGCAATAGGAAGGCACCGTTCCGTAAGGCAAGTCTTTGCCTCCAACGTTGCCAGCGAAAGCGGCAAGAATGGAGGCTGTTCCGCTGATCGAAATCTTTCGGATGGTGCTGACATCTTGACGGCTGGCATCAGTGACGTAGAGGGAGCCGTCCGGGCCAATGGCGATACCGCTAATGTTCTGGAACATCTTACCTTCACCAAGTACTGATTCTTTTCCATCCGGTGTTCTACTGACAATGTGCGGCGAGCTGGGTCGGGTGTCGGCGTAGTAGAGGTTCCCGTCGCGACTAATGACAAGGGGGAAATCGGAGCAAATGACAAGAGTGGGTTTGGAACTTTGTGGTGTAACCCTTTCAAACCACTCCCCAAAGCTTTTCTGGGATTCTGAAAAATATCCAGCCTCAACAATAGCCATCCAGTGAAACCTGGAGGCGGGTAAGTAAGAGAGCTTGCCGGAGATATCAATTTTCCAAACTTGCTGAAAACGATGGCCACAAAAACTACTACGCCAAAAACTCCTTCACCTCCGTATATGCCAAATTGAATGCATCCGCTACAGCTTTGTACACCACCTTACCTTGCACCACATTTAGTCCTTTGCGCAACTCCATGCTTTCCTGGCAGGCTTTCTTCCAGCCATGGCTTGCCAGCTTGATAGCATAAGGCAGTGTGGCATTGGTGAGCGCTAAGGTGGAGGTGTACGGTACGGCTCCAGGCATGTTGGCTACACAGTAGTGAACGACGTCATCGATGATGTACGTAGGATTTTCATGTGTGGTAGGCTTGCACGTCTCGATACAGCCACCCTGGTCTACTGCCACATCTACCAGGACTGTGCCAGGCCTCATAGTGGCAAGCATGTCGCGGGTGATGAGTTTGGGGGCCTTGGCGCCCGGGACAAGCACTGCACCTACTATAAGATCGTGCGTCTTTACCAGTTCGCGCAGTACGTAGTCATTGGATACCATGGTGTGAACGTTCTTAGGCATCACGTCATCCAGGTAACGGAGCCGATTGATGTTCACATCCGTGATGATCACATCGGCACCCATACCCGCGGCAATCTTGGCTGCGTTGGTCCCCACCACGCCGCCGCCCAGTATTAATACCTTGGCTGGCATAACACCTGGGACTCCACCCAGCAAAATGCCGCGGCCCTTCAACGGCTTCTCCAGGTATTTTGCTCCTTCCTGTATGGCCATCCGTCCAGCCACTTCACTCATCGGTACGAGCAAGGGGAGACTCCCATCCACACGTTCAACCGTTTCATAGGCAAGGCACACGGCGCCAGTCTTGATCATCGCATGAGCCAATGGCTCATAAGAAGCAAAGTGAAAGTAGGTGAAGACAAGCTGGTCTTTGCGGATCAGAGCATACTCCTGATCTACCGGTTCCTTTACTTTTATAATCATCTCGGCGGTACTAAAGACTTGTTCGGCTGTAGGAAGAATCTTACCTCCAGCCTTTGTATATTCCTCATCGGAAAACCCGCTGCCATCGCCAGCAGTTGTCTGTATATACACGGTATGATTTCTGCGAGTCAATTCCTGTGTTCCAGCCGGGGTCAGGGCCACTCGATTCTCGTTGTTCTTGATTTCTTTGGGTACGCCGATGATCATAGGTGAAAATAGTTAAGGTGGGGAATACTTGTATGGTTCAATGTTTAAAGTTTGTATGCTTCAAATTCAAAGTTGGCCTTTGGCCCTTAGCAATTGCCCTTTGGCAATTCGCTCCTGACATTTGGGGCCAAAGGTAAGATTCGGTTACGATTGCAACGCTTAATTTTCTAACTTTTCGCCACATGAATACCAGGTCGACCTATGCTTTTTATGGCTCTCTGCGCAGGGGGATGAGTAATAACCGGTATTTTGAAAAAGGCCTGGAATTCCTGTACAAGGATGTGATTAATGGTTTTCGACTGTATGCCCTGGAGGAGTTCCCCTATGCAGTCAGGACCGGCAATTCAACTGACTTACTTACTGTGGAGGTCTTCAAAGTTACCGACCCGCAAATAGAGCGTGACATCCATGGTCTTGAAATGGAAGTGGGATATTTCTATGATGAAATTGTTATAAAGGATGAAGTAGTGGGTATTTATCTTTTTGAAAAAGCGGGCACCGAACCTTTGGTCAAAGGTGGGGATTGGATCAAATTCTTTGGTTCCTGATGTCCAGACCACTGTTTTATTTGGCTAAAATTTTGATTTTGAACGCTCCTTCGAATTTCCCTAATTTTGATTTAATCCACTGATGATCTCTTTCACCTTTTGGATCTAGGATTATTAACAAGGTTATGAGCCAGACAAAAACCGCCAAGTCTCCCTTTTCTCTTAAGAAAATTACTTCCATCCTGGAGGATTACAAACTTGCCGTGATGAGCCGTGAAGCGAGCTTCATCGGGAGGAAGGAAGTGTTCACGGGCAAAGCCAAGTTCGGCATCTTTGGCGACGGCAAAGAAGTGGCCCAGCTGGCCATGGCGAAAGTATTCCGCGCGGGAGACTTTCGTTCTGGCTACTATCGAGACCAGACCTTCATGCTTGCGATCGGCGAACTTAGTCTACAGCAGTACTTTGCCCAGCTCTATGCTCATCCAGATGCGAAGGCTGACCCCGCCTCAGCCGGAAGGTCGATGAATGGACACTATGCGACCCGCATGCTTGATGATCAAGGGATATTAAAGGAGATATCCAAACTAAAAAACAGCAGCGCTGATATTTCACCCACGGCATCGCAGATGCCACGCCTGGTAGGTCTTGCATACGCTTCCAAACTTTTCAGAAGTAATCCTGCGCTAAGGTCTTTAACGAATTTATCCGTCGACGGCAACGAGATAGCCTTCGGCACCATCGGCAATGCGGCAACTTCTGAAGGAATGTTCTTCGAGACAATCAATGCCGCCGGTGTACTGCAGGTGCCCATGTTGGTTTCGGTCTGGGATGACGGATATGGTATTTCCGTGCCGCAGGAATATCACACTACCAAAGGAAGTATTTCAGAAGTTCTTTCAGGCTTTCAGCGGGAGAATGGCGGGAAGGGGTTTGAGATCTTTAAGGTGAACGGTTGGGACTACGAGGCACTGTGTAAAACGTACGAGGCAGCTGAAAAAGTTTGTCGCAAGGAGCATGTGCCGGTGCTCATCCACGTAACGGAGATGACCCAGCCACAAGGTCACTCAACTTCCGGTTCGCACGAACGCTACAAATCAAAAGACCGGTTGAAGTGGGAAGCGGAAAACGATTGCATCCAGAAAATGCGTGAGTGGATGCTCGAGAATGAAGTAAGTTCACCGGACGAGCTGGCTGAAATTGAAAAGGATGCCAGGGCATTCGCGAAAGCGGAAAAAGAAGCCGCATGGAAAGCCTTCAATAAAGGAATTCAAAAGGACCAGCACGAATTAATTGGCTACCTGGACCGGGCGAAGGCGTTGGAGCCAGGCATTGAAGATATTAAGAGCGTTTTAGAAAAGGTAATCAACCCCACTCGGCTGGATGCCGTGCGTGCCGCCAGGAGAGCGGTGCGGTTATTCCGTGGCCGATCCAATGAGGAGCGCCACAAAATCATTCTGTGGCTCGACCGAGCCACCACTGAAAACGCGGAACGTTTTAGTT
>JAYWDR010000244.1:0-6014 GCA_043779735.1 Cyclobacteriaceae bacterium
CGGTACTCCTCCCCTGATATGATGTGCGCCATTATTACGTTGGCAGGTCTGTTTCTAATTGCAGAATATTCAGCAGGAATAGGGCTATTGATATGTGGGCTTGCAATCCCTGTCCGGCCAGATTCCATTATTCTCTTTTTGTTTCTAACTATTGTGCTTTATCGGACCAAGAAGATTGGTCTCCTTCCTTCACTGGCGGTGTGCACTACAGGGGTATTTGTTGCAGTATTGATTCTGGGAGACTTGGGACTTCTACAAGAATTCTTGTTCATAGACTCATCCTATTCGTCTGCCTGGACCACGACTGAACTAATCCAACGCTACTTTTTGAGCGTAAGGTCAGGCCTTACTTCACTTATAAATTCACAGACATTCATATTCTTATTCCTTGCAGCAGTTACACTTTACTTGAGAATGAAAAATCGTGAAATCTTCAATGATCGCTGGTCTCCTCTGATTGTGGCAGCGATTGCCACTATGGTAGCAAGGTATTTGCTTCATCCAGTGGTAGAAGACCGCTTCCAGATTTCATGTTACCTCCTGGTGATCATTGGATTTTGCAAGACAGTGTCAGGACTTATTACTCCAAAAGCCATCGGGACTTTGCATTGAAAAACCTATCTTGCCATTGATCCGCACCTATGTTCAAATTGTCACTTCAACGAAACCTATCGACACGCGAACTACAGCTCGAAAAAGCAAAAGACTACAGGAATGTAGTCATGATTCAGATCATCATCATTGTGTTCGGCCTGCTCCTTTCGGAACCCTTGCTGGAAGACTCCAAAAGTGATACCTCCAAGTTCATCATATCCGTCTTCTCCTTTTTCGGAGCTACGTATGCCTTTTTGCTCTGGGACGTCCTCCGCAACTTTACTAACAACAGATTCCTGATCTCAACTTTCCTGATAGTTCTGTCAGGGATCGTTGTTACTGGAATATTAGTTGAGTTCCCTTACTATCAGATCATTCATGTTACCGACCGTCAAACCTATCTACTAACAATCCATAGTTTCCTATTCCCCATCGAAATCACAGTGATCGGGTTCGCCATCCGCGACATATTTTCAGGAGGCTTTCTTACATCGGATAAACTCTGGGGAGCTGCCTGTGTTTTTCTTATGGTAGGAATTTCTTTTGGGAGTCTGTATGACCTTATTACTATCGCCAACCCGGGCGGCCTGGGCGCTACCATAGAACTGGGATTGCCCAATTATTCAGAATGCGTAACCTATAGCTTTTGTGTACTAGGGGGAGTCGATCATGGTCTTGAACCAACACGGCTCATCCGCAACATCAGTACGCTCGAGGCCGTCTGGGGCAATCTCTATGGGATGCTGATCATAGGCAAACTGCTGGGATTGCCCAGGCTTGAGGAACCCAAAGGCTAATTTCCAAGAGCTAAAGGCCAAAGGCTAAGTGCCAAGAGCTAAACGCCCACTGTGTACACCCAAAAGCAGCCCGAGACCGCTAATTTCACTAACTTTAGAATCTCTAAATATTAACCCAACTCAAACTAAGTTTCTTATGAATAACCGCAGATTGCCCCTCATCATCATTGGAGTAATTGGCTTCATCGTCTTGATGGCCGTATCCTCCAGTCTATTTTACACAATCCAGTCAACCGATCGGGCTGTGATCTTTTACCCTTTTGGATTAGGTCTGGACAAGGACAATGTTATTGATCAAGGCATTCACTTTAAAGCTCCTTGGAACGATGTCTACATCTATAAAGTCAATGAAATGTCGTCCGATGAGAATATGGACATCCTGGACAAGAATGGGCTTTCCATACATGTGGATATCACAGTCCGATATTTCCCCACACCAGAGAAAATAGGATATGTTCATCAAAAATTCACTACCAATTATGTTGAAGTACTGGTCATTCCTGAAGTGCGTTCCACCGTGCGACAGGTGATGGGAAGATTCACGGCAGAAGAAATATATTCCACCAAAAGAGCCGAAGTAGAGGCGTCCATCAGGGGTGAAACGCAGAAGATACTGATCCTAAATTACGTCAATGCAACCGCCGTTCTGATCCGGTCCATAGCACTGCCCGAGCAAATCAAGGGAGCCATCGAAAATAAACTGCAACAAGAGCAGGAGGCCCTCGCCTACCAGTTCCGTCTCGACAAAGAGAAAAGTGAAGCTGAAAGGAAACGCATTGCAGCCGAAGGTGAATCCAGGGCAAACAATATCATTAACAATAGCTTAACAGATAAACTGTTGAAAATGAGAGGGATAGAAGCCACGCTGGAGCTCTCTAAATCCCCTAATTCAAAAGTGGTGATCATTGGTTCCGGTAAGGACGGAATGCCCTTGATTCTAGGAAATAATTAAATCCCTGAAAGGGCTTCCAACTACAAAAACACCGATTTACTTTAGAGCAAAATAGCATATCATGTCAAAGACAGCACAATTGATTATAGATGGCAAAACGCATGAGTTTCCTTTGGTAGAAGGTACGGAAGGCGAAGTAGGTATTGATATTGGCGAACTGCTTGAAAAAGCAGGAGTCGTTACCCTTGACCTTGGCTACAAAAACACCGGTGCCACCAAAAGCGCTATCACTTTTCTAGACGGAGACAAGGGTATACTCCGTTACAGGGGATACTCGATTGAGGAGTTAGCAGAAAAATCAACATTCCTTGAAGTGGCATACCTACTCATATTTGGTGAACTGCCAAAAAAAGACCAACTGGATAAGTTTTCCAACGACATCAAGGGTCGCACGATGGTCCATGAAGACATTAAGAAAATCCTCGATGGCTTCCCATCAACCTCCCATCCGATGGGCGTGCTGGCATCACTATTCTGCGCTCAGACCGCCTTCTACCCTGAGTCACTGGACCCTAACCGATCAGCAGAAGGCGTGTACCTGAGCATCATTCGGTCTCTGGCCAAAATGCCGACTTTTGCCGCCTGGGCATATAAGAACGCCGTGGGTCACCCCGTCAATTACCCTGATAACTCTCTGGATTATTGCTCACGCTTTCTAAAGATGCTGTATGCTTTACCTGCCGAAAACTATAAGGTGGATCCTGTGGTAGCCAATGCACTCGACAAATTACTGATCCTCCATGCTGACCACGAACAAAACTGTTCAACATCGACAGTACGTATCGTGGGCTCCTCTAAAGCCAGTATTTATTCTTCTATCTCCGCCGGTATCAACGCATTATGGGGCCCCCTCCATGGTGGTGCCAACCAGGAAGTAATCCTCATGCTGGAGCAGATCAAAAAAGATGGTGGCGATACTGAAAAATGGATCAACAAAGCAAAAGACAAAAACAGTGGATTCCGTCTGATGGGCTTTGGACATAGGGTATACAAGAATTTTGACCCGCGCGCCAAAATCATTAAGAAGACTGCCGATGAGGTGTTGAAAAAATTAGGTGTGAATGATCCTGTGCTTGAAATCGCACTAAAGTTGGAAGAGGTTGCGCTGAAAGATTCATATTTCGTGGAACGCAAACTGTATCCTAATGTCGACTTCTACTCGGGCATCATATACCGTGCCCTTGGAATTCCTGTTGAAATGTTCACCGTTATGTTTGCCATGGGCCGACTCCCAGGCTGGATTGCCCAGTGGAAAGAGCTGCGTGAAAACAAAGAACCTATCGGCCGGCCTCGCCAGATTTATGTAGGCCAGAAGCTGCGCCAATACACTCCAATGGATAAGCGATAAAATTGACTCCCTCACCCCTCTTTCAGCTTACCTCCAAACGGAAGGTAAATCAAAGCGGACATGGTAAATAACCCAATGCCTCTTCAAGAAGATTTTCAATCAGCCGTTGACAAATCAAAGCAGTTTACCAAGCGGCCTTCAAATGAAGAGCTGCTGGATCTCTATGCTCTTTTCAAGCAAGCCACCGAGGGCGATGCTTCTGGTGAACGGCCGGGTGGCTTCGACTTCAAGGCCATCGCAAAATTTGATGCCTGGGGCTCAAAAAAAGGAAAAAGCAAAGACACTGCTATGCTGGAATATGTGGACCTGGTCTCTGGATTGGTGAAAGAATACAACTAGTGATTTAGCCGCTTGCCGCTCTTCTATCAACCAGATATTTCTCTAGGTCGGCTCTCAGAGGAAGAGTCCAACCATGCTATCAAGGTCCTTCGTTTGGTCGAGGGGGACAAATTTGAACTTACAGACGGAAAAGGAGGTTTAATCATCGCCCACCTTACTCAATCTGATCCAAGAAAGTGCAAATTTGAAATCATCCGTCGGACCATCATACCAAGGAGAAATTTCTCAATTCATCTGGGCGTTGCCCCCACCAAGAACATGGACCGAATGGAGTGGATGATAGAGAAATCCGTTGAGCTAGGCATCGAAAAAATATCTTTTCTTCGCTGCAAGACATCGGTACGTGCCTCCATCAATATGGAGCGCATTGAAAAAATTGCCATCAGCGCCATGAAGCAATCACAGCAAGTGTGGCTTCCCTCAGTAGGTACCGTAACACCCTTTGGATCCTTCATAATGGACCTTACTGAAAAACAGAAATTTATCGCCACCGTGGGTACCCGAATTCCGAAACACCTCAAGGACCTTGCTACCCCCTCTTCGGACTACGCCATCCTGATTGGGCCGGAAGGAGATTTTAGCAGAGATGAGCTTGAAGCAGCCCAATTAGCATCGTTTCAGCCGGTAAGCCTTGGGCCTAATCGCCTTAGGACAGAGACAGCTGGCTTGACGGCCGTGACGATTCTTAATCTTATCAACCAGTAGAATGAGCAACCGTCGTACAGGGTAGGCTCTTTACTTGCTTCGTTCGGAAAATGAATTCATTTCTTTATTTTCGGACATCCAATTAACATGATCACTACGGAAGCCAAAAAAGCCATCGCAGAACTCACCGAGAAAATAAACCACCACAACGATCTCTACTATCAGAAAAACAAAACAGAGATTTCTGACCTGGAATTCGACCAGCTATTAACTCAACTTGTTAACCTGGAAGTACAATTTCCTCAGTACAAACTAGCAGACTCTCCCACACAACGGGTAGGTGGCACTATCACGAAAAACTTTGAAACTGTCGTGCATCGCTACCCGATGCTTTCGCTGAGCAATACGTACTCACAGGTGGAGCTTGAAGACTTCGACCGCCGTGTGGCCAAGGGGCTTGATGGAGAGCCCTACGAATATCTTTGTGAGTTGAAATTCGACGGTGTATCCATCAGCCTCCTGTACGAAAATGGGCTACTCAAGAGAGGTATTACGAGGGGCGACGGCGTGCGGGGAGACGATGTCACTGCCAACGCAAAAACCATTCGGTCTATTCCCCTTAAGGTGAATGGCAAAAATCTGCCTGACTCCTTTGAAGTACGGGGTGAGGTATTTCTGCCCAAGAGGGTATTTAAGCAGCTCAACAAAGACAGGGAAGATATCGGCGAAGAAACGTATGCGAATGCACGAAACACCGCCTCTGGGACATTAAAGATGCAGGACAGCCATGAAGTGTCAAAACGAAAACTAGGTTGTTTCCTATACTACCTGATGGGCGAAAAGCTCAAAGTATCTACGCACGAGGAGGCTGTTCGTTCGCTTGAGTCGTGGGGCTTTCCTGTTTCACCCACTTATAAGAAGTGTTCCAACATCGAGGAAGTATTAAGATACATCAGGCATTGGGAGAAGCGAAGGTCCGACTTACCTCTGGAAACGGATGGAGTGGTCATAAAGGTTAACAGCCTCAATCAACAAGAACGGCTTGGCTTCACGGCCAAGGTACCGCGGTGGGCCATCGCCTTCAAGTACAAACCGGAAAGCACCAGCACACACCTGAATGGCATCACCTATCAGGTGGGAAGGACTGGCGCCATCACGCCCGTAGCAGAATTGGAACCTGTGCTACTCGCTGGCACCACGGTAAAGCGCGCCTCATTACACAATGCCAATGAGATTGCCCGACTTGATTTACGCATTGGCGATTACGTTTTTGTTGAGAAAGGTGGCGAAATCATCCCCAAAGTAACTGCAGTTGACAAGGCGATGCGCTCGAAAAACT
>JAYWDR010000245.1:0-6014 GCA_043779735.1 Cyclobacteriaceae bacterium
TGGAAAGACCCCGTAATTCTGCCAAAAACGGTCAATCATCACCTGAACTTTTTGAAAGGTTATTGCCTGAGCGCTGATGGTAAAACCCTGTATTTTTCAAATGGTAAAACCAATGGAATGGGTGGTTTTGATATTTATGTGAGCCAGCTAGTTGGAAGTGCCTGGGGGGAACCTGTCAACATGCTTTTGCCGATTAATTCTAAAAGCAATGATGCATGTCCTTCTCTTTCCGCTGACGGGAGTCTTATGTTTTTTATGCGGTGCGACAAGATGGATCTCGGGAAAGCCGACGATTGCAAGATCCTAATTATGAAGAAAAAAACGAACGGTCAATGGGATAATCCTGTTGAATTACCGGCTTCCATTAACACTGGTAATTCTCAAACTCCCAGAATCATGGGCGATGGAGAAACACTTGTTTTCTCTTCTAGCAGGCTGCAACCCAACAAAGGTGGTATGGACTTGTATATGACAAAATTCGCCAACGGTCAGTGGGAAGCTCCACGGCCGCTCGATTTTGTCAATACGGCCATGGATGATCAATACGTTAGCGCCACCGCCCTTGGCCGGTATTTGCTGAGAGATTCTCCCGGGCAACGCAACAACGAACTGGTGGAGATGCTATTCCCCTCCGAGGTCCGGCCGAAAGGTGTCATGAAAATTGAAGGCATTGTTTCCGGGCTTGAAAGCCCCACCGGTGCCTTTGTCTCTGTCTTTGAAATAATGAATCAAAACCGGGTTTTTTCGATAAAACCGGGCAGTGATGGCACGTTTGTCGCCTACATAAAGGAAGGAGGTCTATACGATTTGTCAATTGATCCGGAGAAGGACAATTATACCTTCTTCTCAAAGGTGTATGACTTGAAGGGTGAAAAATTCTCTTTGCCAGAAAGAGTGATTGTGACTTTAAAGCCAGCCGCATCCGGTGATGAGATCGCGTTAGATGGAATTTCGTTCAAGACGAACTCATCAGAAATAAATTCCTCCTCGTCCCAGGAGTTCCGCAGGCTTACGCGTCTGATTCTGGGAAACCCTGGCAAGTCATTTTCAGTGCATGTGACTTTAATGGGCTATCAAAAGGACTCGGTCAGTTCTGGGACTGATTTGACTGAAGTAATCAGAGACACAATAAAAATTCCGGTAATCTATAAGATCGATTCGGTTACAACGGCCGTGCGTGATTCAATTGTGATTAAGACAACGTATCACAACAATCGTACACCGAATCAAGCAAAAGCATTGTGGGATTATCTTGTTGCCCAGGGAATTGCTGCCAGTCGATTAAGCTATTCTGGCAAAGCGCTCCCTGAGGCCGTCCTTGAAAATCGGAAGACCCTGGTAAAAGTGGTTATTCATTAACAGAAAAAGGCACAGCAACCAACGTCTTATCCCAGGCCAGAACAAGTTCAAACATGTCCTCTGCCTTATCAATAGAGATCGTAAACTGCTCGAATTGTTTTTCCGTGATCATCACTGGAACATCGATAATAAGTGCATCTGTTTCTGGGTCGCGGGAAGGATTGCCGTGATTCAAAACATTGATGCCCCAGGCTGGAATTCTGTCGTTAAACACTACTTGCCAACTTCGTTCATTCGGTACAGTCCAAAGCGAATATCGTCCAGGTTTTAATTTTTTTCCCCCAATCAATAGTTGTTTGTTGGTCTCGAAGACCGTTGGTTCGTTTGCACCAGTCCTCCAGGTCTTGCCATAGGGCACCAGGCCGCCAAAAATCACCCTTCCCTTTGTATAGGGTCTATTGTAAAAAACAAAGATTTTTAAGTTGTCATCCTCATAGGATGTTATTGAGCCAGGACTGTGATTTTTGGTTTTATAGATGACTGTGAGGGCCAGAGCGACGATCACTGCAATTACAAGTCCAGCCATCAGCAGGATTTTCTTCATTATTTTACAATTTTAAGTGTGTTTTAAACTCAAATTAAGAGAATAAGGTTTCCTTACTGTTTAACTATTGCTAGAAACGCCAAAAGGGGTTTACTTTGGCGTATTAATATTCACTCTATGGCAGTCTTTGGTGTAGTAATTGCTCTTTTCATTCTGGCCATTATTTCTGTATGGTTGTTCCCCAACAAATCCATAAGCAATAACGAGCACGATATTAAGCACTGACCTGGGTTCTCAGACATGAACGTCTGTGTTTTTTGTGGATCTAGTGCCGGAAAAGATACTATTTATGCTGAAGCGGCCCATACCCTTGGGCAGATGCTTGCTCGAGGAGGACATACTCTAATTTATGGAGGTGGCAACATTGGGCTCATGGGCATCATGGCTGATGCCGTACTGCAGGCAGGCGGTAAGGTGATAGGAGTCATTCCTGATTTCCTGATGCAGCGAGAAGTGAGCCATCACGGTTTGACGGAGTTGGTTGTTGTAAATTCTATGCATGACCGTAAAAAGAGAATGGCTGACATGGCGGATGTGTTTATCGCCATGCCAGGGGGATGGGGAACGCTTGATGAACTGGCTGAGATTCTCACTTGGCGACAATTAGGTCTAATAGACCAGCCCATTGGCCTTTTGAATGTGAATTCCTTTTTTTCCCCGCTGATGGCACAAATCAATACCATGTCGGATGAGGGCTTTCTGCATCCGGCGAACCTTAGTTTTTTGGAAGTGAGGAATTCTCCCAAAGAATTACTCACCATCTTGGGGGTAGTTACCGTTTAAGTATTTATCGTTTCTCAATTTTTCAATAGTTTTAACGGGAGCAATTCGGCTTCATGCAGTTCCACAGATATTTAATCCTATTCGCTTTCATTGTACCTGCGTCAAGCAAGGCGCAGTTGGGCTTTAACCTAAAGGATGGGCGGCACCGAGTTCAGATTCCAATTGAGGTGGCTAACAATCTTGTAATCATCCCCGTTGTGCTTAATGGTCAGTTGCCTCTAAAATTTATTCTGGATACTGGAGTTCGAACGACAATTTTAACAGAAAAGGCCTTCAGTGACATTTTGAGATTGACCTATAGCCGGCGTTTTCTCGTGGCAGGGCCTGGCGGTGAGAAGCTTGTGGAGGCCTATGTGGCAAACAATGTCACACTAGACATGCCGGGAGTACATGGTGAAGGTCACGCGATGCTTGTGCTGGAAAAAGACTACCTGGAATTAAGGAACTACCTGGGAACGGACGTTCAAGGCGTTCTGGGCTATGAATTGTTTAGTCGATTTATTGTCGAAGTTGACTACGAAAAAAAGCAATTGACCCTTACACAGTCAGACTACTTCAGGCCCCAAAAGAGATTCCAGGCAATTCCAATTTCTATTCAAGACACCAAACCATACATTCAAGTGCCGGTTGAATTAAACGACAGTGTTGTGATTAGCGCAAAATTGCTTGTCGACAGTGGTGCCGGCTATGGGCTTGCATTAGATCCTTCTTCCAACAAGCAAATAGAGTTGCCTGAAAAACGTGTCAGCAGTTTGATTGGTCGTGGATTGGGAGGGCTAATCACTGGCCAAATCGGGAGGATCAAATCCCTTGACCTTGGGAAGTATCGGGTCCAAGATGTCGTGGCCAATTTCCCGGACCCCAACAGCTACATCGATACTCTAAAAGCATCGGATGTTTTTCGCAATGGCACTGTGGGCGGCGAAATACTAAGTCGATTTACGGTAATCTATAACTTTCCAGGTGAAAGAATCTATCTTAGAAAAAATTCTGCTTTTGCTAAGAAATTTTATTTCAACATGAGTGGACTAACGCTGAAAGCCAAAGGCTCCAGCCTGCATAAATTCGAAATTACCGACGTCCGCAAATATTCTCCAGCAGACAAAGTAGGAGTTCAAAACGGTGACGAGGTGCTTTTAGTAAATGGTTTGCAGGTGTCCGATATGGACCTTAATCTGATCAACTCCTTTTTTAACTCCAAGCCTGGTAGGAGAATCAGGCTACAGCTTCTTCGAAACGGAGAAAAGCTTGTAAAAACATTTATCCTTGAAAGTCAAATCTGATTGTAGTCCTTGAGCAGCTGTGACAGCTGACCATTTCGGTTCTGATCAACATGTTCAAATCGTTAGATTTAGCGTATGGTGGAGAAGAAGGTAATAATTATGGGTGGGGGACTGGCTGGCCTGGTCGCTTCAATTCATCTTACCCGGCTCGGGGTGGCTTGCAAAGTATTTGAAAAGCGATCCTATCCCTTTCACCGAGTCTGTGGTGAATATATTTCGAATGAAGTTGCGCCTTACTTAACTTCTCTTGGCATTTACCCGAAAGAACTAAGGCCATCTCACATTAGGCGGTTTCAGCTCACTTCGGTCAACGGAAAAACGGCCTCACTTCCATTGGACCTTGGTGGTTTTGGAATCAGTCGGCACCAATTTGACTATTTTCTTTACAGGCAAGCTGCAAAACTTGGTGTCGAATTTCACCTCAACACAGAGGTAGAAAAAATAACGTTCTCTGATGACCATTTCATGATTAAGACAAATAGCGAAGTCCATGACGCCGATTTAGTCATCGGCTCCTTTGGCAAAAGGTCAAAATTAGATGTAGACCTCCATCGTTCATTCATTCAATTGCGTTCGCCATATGTCGGAGTGAAGTATCATATCCGCATGCAGAACTTTCCGGATGATCTCATTGCGTTGCATAATTTTAAGAATGGGTACTGTGGCATTAGTCGCGTCGAGGATGACGTAATAAACCTTTGCTATCTCTCCCATCGTGATAATTTGAAAACCCATGGAAGCATCCCAGCCATGGAGAAAGCAGTGCTGCACAGGAATCCTTTCCTGGAGAGTATTTTTAAAGGTGCTGAATTCCTGTTTGACAAACCCGAAGTAATTAATGAGATATCATTTGAAACGAAAGGACCCTTGGCTCACCACATACTGATGACTGGGGATGCGGCGGGTATGATCACCCCTTTATGCGGCAATGGTATGGCCATTGCCATTCATTCGTCAAAACTTCTCAGCGAGCACGTACTTCATTTCTGTAGCAATAAAAACTATTCCCGCGAACAGCTTGAAAAGGACTACGCCAAATCCTGGAAAGTTCACTTCGCGGGCAGGCTTTGGGCAGGGAGGCAAATCCAGAAATTGTTCGGTAGTGAGTGGACGTCCAACGCAGCGGTTGCGATGGCCAACCGCACTAAACCGCTTGCCAATTACCTGATAAGGAAAACACACGGCACTTCGTTCGATCTTTCACTACCGGTGGGAGATGTGTAATACTATTTTATATCTTTATTTGAAATAACAAGTATGCCAACGAACCGCAGAGAATTCCTTCTCACCATGGGTCTTGCTACGCCAAGTTATGGGCTAATCGCGACAATGCTGGACTCCTGTACATCAAAACCATCCACTCAGCAATCGTCAACTACTCCAACAACTTTTTTTAAGATATCATTGGCAGAATGGTCACTGAACCGGGCGTTGGATTCCAAAAAACTTGATAACCTGGACTTTCCCATAAAGGCTAGAAATGATTTTGGCCTGTCTGCAGTAGAATATGTCAATAAATTTTTCAAGGACAAAGCAAAGGACACAGGCTATCTCACGGAACTAAGAAAGAGATGTGACGATCACGGAGTGACAAGTGTCCTCATCATGTGCGACGACGAAGGACTGTTAGGGGATCTTGACTCAACCAGACGCCAGCAAGCGGTCGAGAACCATTACTCCTGGATAGAAGCCGCTAAATTCCTTGGTTGTCATGCTATCCGAGTCAATTGTAGCGGGAAAGGTACACGTGAAGAAGTGGCCGACGCTGGTGCTGCAGGTCTTAGAGCACTTTGTGAATACGGACAAATAGTGGGCATCAATGTGATCGTTGAAAATCACGGCGGATACTCATCAAATGGAGAGTGGTTGAGTGGTGTAATTAAATCTGTTGGTTTACCCAACTGTGGAACCTTGGCTGATTTCGACAATTTCTGCACCAAAAATGATGAGAAGAGTAAATGCGAAGAGTGGTATGATCGATATAAGGGGGTACGTGAGATGATGCCGTTTGCAAAGGGTGTGAGTGCAAAAACCATTGATTTTGA
>JAYWDR010000246.1:0-5996 GCA_043779735.1 Cyclobacteriaceae bacterium
ACGAGTATGAATATCAATACAAATCATCCCTTGACTCAAGTGGGTTAAGGCACACGTTTTTGATTTCTCCTGCTACTTCGCAAGACCGCATTCGCATGATTGATGAGGCCACCAACGGATTTATTTACGCGGTGTCCGCTTCCAGCACGACGGGTGTAAAGGGAAAATTCTCAGCTGAGCAAGAGGTCTATTTCAACAGACTCGTCGCGATGAAACTGAAGAATCCATTTCTGATAGGCTTTGGAATTTCAGATCGCCAGACGTTCATGGACGCTTGTACATTTGGAGCAGGCGCTATTGTTGGGAGTGCGTTTATTTCAATGTTAAAGGACTCTCATGACCTGAAAAATGACACGCTCGACTTCATCAGCAATCTCAGAGGCTAATGATTTCTTATTCATAGTATCCTTCTGAATTTCTATATTGCTTTCCTATGAAGAGAATCTTGTTTGCACTGCTATTCCCATTCTTCCTTATTCTTTCAGGATGCTTGCGGGACAAAATTAACCGTAACGATATTGAAGGTGCTCAAAAACTGATTGGTATGGAATTTTCCGGGAGCGAGAAGGATACTATGCTGAATTATCTTGCGAATAACAGGAAAGGATATGATAGCATGCGTAAGACCCAGCTTGGCAACGGGACAGTTCCTGCAATCTATTTTGACCCAAAGCCTGATAATTTTCAGTGGCGGACCAGGCCGTCAGTAAGCAATTGGAAACTTGCTGAAAAGAAAACACTGCCCTCTGCCAAGGAGGAAATTGCTTTTATGTCTGTAGCTGACTTGAGTGTCCTTATACGGTCAGGTCAACTTACCTCCGTACAGCTAACTAAAATTTATCTCGATCGCTTAAAGACTTTTGGAGACACCCTGCATGCTGTTATTACCATCACAGAGGAACTAGCGTTAAAGCAAGCAGCGCAAGCTGATGAAGATATCAAGCAAGGCAAATACCATGGTCCCCTTCATGGGATTCCTTATGGTCTAAAAGATTTGTTTTCTGTCCCGGGCTACAAGACAACCTGGGGTGCAGAGCCCTATCAGGATCAAGTACTTGATGAGAAAGCGTCCGTAGTAAAGAAGCTTGAGGACGCTGGTGCAGTGTTGGTCGTCAAGCTTACCTCCGGGGCATTGGCGAGAGGTGACGTATGGTTTGGCGGTAAGACGCGGAATCCATGGGATCTTAAACAAGGAGCAAGTGGTTCTTCTGCAGGTTCGGCATCAGCTACAGCCGCTGGCCTGGTGGGCTTTTCAATCGGGACTGAAACCCTTGGCTCGATCATAGCGCCGTCCGCACGCTGCGGTGTTACCGGTTTGCGGCCGTCTTTTGGTAGTGTAAGTCGTGCCGGTGCTATGAGCCTGGCGTGGTCGATGGATAAGGTCGGTCCCATTTGCCGGTCCGCACAAGACTGTGCTCTTGTATTTAGCGTGATCAAGGGATATGACCGCTCGGAAGGAATTGATCGGGCCGTAGTAGACTATTCCTTTTCATTCAATCCACCCGTCGACCTGAAGGGTTACAAAATTGGATACTTCAAAAAATTATTTGATAAAGACACGTCCAGTACCGGAATTAATAATGCGCAGAGCCTGAAATTATTGAAGGACCTTGGAGCAAACCTTCATGAAGTCAGTATGCCAGACTCGGTGCCCTACGATGTATTCGACATCATCCTGCGTGCTGAAGCGGGGGCTTTTTTTGATGAGCTGGTGAGGGAGCACCGTGACCGTGAGTTGTCAGAGCAGGACAAGGAATCCCGTGCTAACTCTCTGCGGCAGTCGCGCTTCATTTCTGCTGTGGAATATCTTCAAGCTAACCGGCACAGAAAAATTCTTATTGAAAAGTATAATGCCATGATGAAGGGATATGATTTTCTGGTGTCGCCTACTCAGGGGAAGAATCAATCTCTGACCACCAACCTGACGGGACATCCTGCTATTTCCATACCGAATGGATTTGATAAAAAGGGTCATCCTACTTCGATCATGCTCATTGGAAATCTTTATGATGAAGGGCCGATCGTGGAAGCTGCTTATATCTTTCAGCAAGCGACCGATTTCGAAGAAAAGCATCCCACGCAATTTCTGAGCAAGAAATAGCCAGACATGATTATTCTCACGCGACTTCCTGAAACGCTTTTTCGGGTCGCTTGTGGACCATCGGTAATTTTTCCATCCGCGACACTTCGATCATGTACACGCCGAAGTCTTCCACTACTTTTCCCCAGATCTCATAAAAGCCTCGTCCCCGAAAAGGATATTTCCGGGCTGCTTCCGGGAAATGTACAGTATCAAATACATCTCCGTTGACATCGTAGAAGGTTCCGAAGTACATCGGATCGTTTTTCAACGTCCGGGTGTTTTTGGTGGTCACCACATAGCCTGCGATCCGGACTTGTTTCTTGATTTTGATTGCAAGATCCCGCGCTGCCGTATTTCCGTAGTTGACAGTGTCAAGCAATTTGAAGGGGCTGCATACAGGGAAGCCAAGCAGTTCCAGTTCATCAAAGGCGTCCTCCAGTTCGTTGCGTTGCAAGGGGGGCAGGGGATAGTCCTTGGGCTCGGTGTCGAATAAGTCGACGGTGGTGGTGGGCTTTGCTTTGGCGTTGCTAAAATACAGCATCGCTTCCCACAACAATTTTTGCTTTGTTTTTCCAACAAAACGAAAGGCCCCCACGCGGATGAGTAAGCGGAGCTGCTCAAGTCCGATGCCGGGATTTCTTCTGAGAAAGTTATCGAGGCTTTTGTACGATCCCCGCTGCTGTCGCTCAACCGGAATGTGTTGTGCGACTTTCGTCTCCAGACTTTTTAGATGAACGTAGCCTATGTAGATCTGATTTCCATCGATCGTGGTAAGATAGTTACTCCGGTTTACGCAAGGCGCTTCGATCGTGGCGCCGTTCATGCGGGCTTCATGAAAATAAAATTCAGTTCGGTAGAATCCGCCAAAGTTGTTGATCACACCGACCATGAATTCCAGCGGGTAGTGTGCCTTGAGGTAAAGACTTTGGTAGCTCTCTACCGCGTAGCTGGCGGAGTGGCCCTTGGCAAATGAGTAGCCGGAAAAACTTTCAATTTCATACCACACACGGTCTATGACGTGCTGTTCATAGCCGCGGGCCTTACAGTTTTCAAAGAACCGGTCCTCCACGCGCTTGAATTCCGCACGGGAGCGATATTTGCCTGACATCCCTCTCCGCAACACGTCTGCTTCCGTGAGGGTGAGGCCCGCAAAATGATGCGCGACTTTGATCACGTCCTCCTGATAGACCATCACGCCATAGGTTTCTTTCATGAGTTGATCCATGGCCGGATGTATCGACTCGTACGTGCCACCGTTACGCACGGCGTGGAAGCGTTCGATGTAGGCCCGCATCATACCCGATCGCGCTACGCCCGGCCTGATAATGGAGCTCGCGGCTACTAAGGTGAGATAGTCTTCGCAGCGAAGTTTGCCGAGCAGCATCCGCATGGCAGGAGATTCTACATAAAAGCAACCCATGGCCTTGCTGTTGCGCATCAGTTCTTTAATTTTTTCGTCTTTCTTGAAATCCGTGAACCGGTGGATGTTTACATCGATACCTCGATTGCGCTTTACATGTTTCACAGTTTCTTTCAGGTGTCCCAATCCCCGTTGACTGAGGATGTCAAACTTGAATATACCCATGTCTTCGGCATTGTGCATCTCGAAATGTGAGACTGGATAGCCCTTGGGAGGAAGTTCGGTCGCGGTGTAGGCATAAATCGGTTTCTCGGTGATGAGTACGCCACCGGCGTGAATGGAGACGTTGGCCGGTAAGTCTTTCATGCGGTCCGCATACTTAAAGATCAATTCGGTGATCTGATCCCGGTGTTGGTTTTTTCCGGGTTCGTCTACAAGGTCATCAATCTCATCTTTGGGCAGTCCAAATACTTTGCCTAGCTCGCGCAGAACCGAGCGTGCCTGGTAGGTGACATGGGTGCCAAGGAGACAGACATGATCGGGGCTATATTTGTCAAAGAAGTAATCGTAGATGGCATCCCGGTTGTCCCACGAGAAGTCGATGTCGAAGTCGGGAGGGGAGGTGCGTTCTGTATTGAGGAAGCGCTCAAAGTATAGATCCAATTCGATAGGATCGACATTGGTAATTCCCAGGCAATACGCCACGACGCTGTTGGCGCCGCTTCCCCGACCCACGTAGTCATATCCCTTTTCTTTGGCAAAGCAGACCAGATCATAGGCGATCAGATAGTACCCGCAAAACCCTTTCAATTTGATAATCGTCAATTCGCGCTGGAGCCTTTCGCGCAATACCGGATTGGCCACATCATAGCGGCCTTGAAACCCTTCCCAGGATTTTGTCACTAGAAAGTCCCAATCACTTTCAGCACTCCCTGTGAGGTGCTTTTTATTTTTATCGGTTTTCAAGTCAAAGCCAATCGAGCATTGGTCAAGGAGCTTTTTTGTGTTTTGAATGATGAGGGGATATGATTCAAAATATTTTTCCAGGTGTGTTTCGGGCATCATCATCTCTTCCGGATGGGCTTGCTGCTGTTCGGGGAGCTTGCTGAGCAAGGTGTTACAGGCAACGGCCCGCAGGAGTCGGTGCACGTTGTAATCTATTTTGCCGGCAAAGGTTACGGGGTGTAGTATGACAAACTTTTCCGGATGGGTCTTGCGTGCCGGATAGAATGCAAAGTGATTGAGTTGATGTTTGCCTATGCCAATGTATTCGTCGGGGCGAAGGAGGTCGGGTTCTATTTTTCCAAACGGATAAATGATGAATACATTTTCAAATTCCGGTGCACGGGATATCCATGTTTTGTTTTCCTGATTATTATGGGACAGGAAACGATTCAGTTTTTCAAAGCCATCGTTGTTTTGTGCGATGGCGATGAAGAGCAGCTCATTCTCTCCGGCCTTATTATCGGAAAGGTTTCTGAATTCGATGCCCACCGCTATGTCCAGCGAGTATCCTTCTTTTCCATAAGCCGTCAGGTTACTTCCGTCAACAGGGGCATTTTCTGCACACAGCCGCAGCATCTCAATGTACGAGGCGGTGTTTTGAATTTCAGTCAGTACCAGTTTGTGTACACCGCAACGGCGTGCTTCATCAAAGAGTTTTTGCACCGGCAGGGTGCCGTACTTGAAGCTGAAAGCGGTGTGGCAGTTGAGGAACAATGGTAATCGGTATTCGGTAATTGGTAATCGGTCACTTTGTGTGGAGAATGGATGTATTGCAAAAGGATTCAGATTTGTTAATCATTGAATTCAGCATTTTTTCAACCCGCTTACTGATTACCGATTACTGCTTGCTTCTGAAGAAATTCTGAATGAGCCATCACCATCCGGATCTCTCCATAGCTAAAATCATCCCCAAGCAATTCTTTGACAGGAGTCAAGGCGTGTCCGTCGGTTTGCCCGATTGCTTTTTGAATGACAGGAATTTTGGCAGCATCCATTACTTTTCCGATGTCGATTTTTCCCTGGGCCACATAAAACGCCAGGTGGGTTTCAATGGTGATGGGGCTCAGTTCCCGGAGCTCAGCGATCTTTTCAATTGTGTGCCCTTGTTGAAAAAGATCAAGGGTCTGTTGCTTAGTATTGGTATCACGTTCCTTTCTTTCCCTATACTGGCGTTTGGGTGATTTAAGATGGATGCATGAGGTTATGTGATGCTCGCGGCAATAGGTTGCCACTGCTTCTCCGAACGCTTTGCCGTATTTCTCCAATTTCACCTGACCGAAACCGGATATCTTGCTAAGCTCTTCTCTGCCCTGTGGCAAATAAGCAGCCAGCTCCATCAAGGTGGCATCGGAGAGAACGATGTAAGCGGGTACATTTTCCAGGGTTGCCAATTGTCTTCTCACCTCTTTTAATTGCTGGAAGAGCCCCGCTTCATAGTTGACCTTCTGTTCATGCACTTCAATCCTTTCCTTCGATTTCGTTAGCATAACATTTGCACCTCCTGTAAGCACTGCGGTGCTTTTTGACGTAAGTCTTAATATCGGGTAA
>JAYWDR010000247.1:0-5966 GCA_043779735.1 Cyclobacteriaceae bacterium
GATCCGCACATCGGGTTGACGAAGGGTGATCGGAAATCCCACTTCGAGGCCATGACGGTGGCCGCGGCGAGCGCTTCCAGCATGGGAGCCTTCCCGGGAATTTTGCGGTAGCCGTGTTTGGCCAGAGTGTGCCCCGACGTATCAATAAATACTTCTGCGGTTTCCTCTTTCCAGAACAGATTGATCACTGCATAGTCCAGGTCAGAGCCGGAGTCGGGTCGTCTGCTCATTTCTCTTCGGATGCGGTCGGCAATGGCATCCTTCACCTTTACGTTCATAAACATATCACTGTTTACAGTAAAGTGATCCACATTACTCGTGACCGAAACGTAGCCATCTTCAGCAATAATTTCATCCCAGGGATACCGAATGAGGGTATCGTATACGTCATCCGGACTATTGGCTTGAAACTCTTTCAGTGAAAACAATACCTGGCTGGCACAACGAAGGTGTAGGTTCAACCGGATGCAGTCTTGCATGGTTCCCTTCAATTCAACGCCTGTTGCAAAAACCCGCACCGGGCTGAACCCCTGGGCTTCCACCTCCTGTTTTACGTAAGACGAAAGGCGCTTTTTGCAGGTGACTATTATACGGCTGGTGGTTTCAAAGACGTTCAGCATTAAATTCTGTTAGCTAAGTTAATTGCAAAGGAACTAATTAAACATCTCTTTCAGGACCTGTACCGACTTGATCTCACCAAAGTTCTCCGAATGGGTTGCATAGAAGCGAAGCAAGGCATCCAATAAGTTCCTTCGGGAAGAATAACTCATGGGTATAGCCTTGTCGTAGCCGGCAGTCAGCAACTGCTTTAGCAGAGCCTCTTCTTCAGCATCAAGAAGCCACCCATCCAGAACCTCATCATTGGTTTGGGGACCAAAGCCAAGGTAACGGCTTAGCTTCAGAAGGAAAATCAAATGAAAATTTTCAGATGAAGAAATCTCATCCAATGCAATGAATGAGTCAATCAAGAATGTACAGATCTCTTCGGAGTGACTTTGCTCCTTTACTGCTTTGTTTACGATTTCGTTCAGGAACATCGAAATAGCCGATTTCCGCATGTCCTGGTAGATCGTCTGATACGGATGCAGACACTTAACTTCTTTGATACGAAGTACGTTGGCGTTTTCTCTGTGATATACTACCATTTCGAGTAGCGTCAGAGGCTGGTACAGCGCTATTTTGTTTTTGGACGACTTGCTGCGTACCCCATTGACAATATAACTCTGGAGCCCGAACAGTTCTGTGAAAATATTGACGATGATGGAAGTTTCGCCATACTTGGTGAATCGAAAGACGATGCCGCGGGTCTTGTGAAGCATGGCTGGTTACCGGCTACCGGGTAGGGTACGGTTAGTTGGGTACATTATCGACATAGATACCCATAATGGTTATTGTTCTCATCATTATTTCTACTCTCTTCAGAGGAGTTCACCCATGTTAGTGTATACTAGCCTTCTTATCCTCCAACCTGAAACTCTGGGCTTTGAACCTTGAACTACTTTGAAACATAAACTATTTCAATCGCCCAAAACTCCAATTGATTGTTGCACTCTTCATCCAAAATCGGAACCTGGAACTCTAAACCATGAACTATTTCCTCCGCCTCTTCATCCCCTCCACAAACGCCTTTCTGCTCCGGGCCTCATAGGTATCTTTTTCACCCAGCATGACTTGCGCATTGATTTCATTCAGCCTGTAGGAAAACGATGCGAGCTCGCCTGTTTGCACACAGACAGCGTGAACTTTTGTTACAAATTCGGCTACCGCCAGAAGAGCGGGCATGGGTCCAAAGGGCTTGCCCTCATAGTCCATATCCAGTCCTGCGACGATGACACGTTTTCCTGAATTTGCGAGCTGATTGCAAACATCCACTATGGCATCATCAAAAAACTGGGCCTCGTCGATGCCCACCACATCGCAGTCACCGGCCATCAACAAGATATCATTGGCAAAATTTACAGGGGTGGAGCGAATCGCTCGTTCTGCGTGTGAAACGATATTCTCGGTGTGATACCTTTTGTCAATGGTAGGCTTGAATATCTCCACCCGTTGTTTTGCAATGAGTGCTCGATTCAGGCGCCGGATGAGTTCTTCAGTCTTTCCAGAAAACATACAGCCACACACCACCTCGATCCAGCCAGCACGACCCTCCGGCTCTTTTTTACCCAACGAAGGCTCAATAAACATGTATGCAAGTTAATCTTCCGGCATGAATAGTGGATGGGGGGTTCATTTGATTCGGTAACTTTGGACAAGAAATCCAAATTCCTTGAATATAGAATCCCGCCTTCCTGAATCCGGTACCTCCATTTTCACGGTCATGTCGCGACTGGCACAGGAGCAAGGAGCGCTTAACCTTTCGCAAGGATTCCCGGATTTTCCCGTTTCGGCACCACTGGTTGATCTAGTAAACAAGAATATGCAGTTGGGCCACAACCAGTATGCGCCCATGCCCGGGGTACCTGCCTTGCGGAAAATCATAGCGGAAGTCATCGAAAAGACGTATCACCGCACCACCAACGAAGAAACAGAGGTAACGATTACTGCAGGCGGGACGGAAGCACTTTTCTCTACAATTGCCGCATTCGTCAAGGCCAATGATGAGGTAATTATCTTTGACCCTTCCTATGATAGTTATGGCCCTGCCGTACGTCTAAACGGTGGCACGCCCATTCACTGCAATCTTCGCGCTGCCGATTTTTCTATTGACTGGGACGAAGTGAAATCAAAAATAACGCCGAAGACAAAATTGATCATGATCAACACGCCCCACAATCCAAGTGGTGCCGTACTCACACCACACGATTTGAAGTCCCTTGAAGAGATTATTGTGAAGCACGGCATTTTTGTGGTGAGTGATGAGGTCTATGAGCGAATTATCTTTGATGACATCACGCATGAAAGCGTGTTGAAGCACCCGGCACTAGCCTCGCGAAGTGTGGCAGTATTTTCATTTGGAAAAACATTTCATGCCACCGGCTGGAAGGTAGGTTACACAATAGCTCCTGAATACCTGACGAAGGAAATCCGCAAAGCGCATCAGTTTATTACCTTTAGTGTCAACACGCCGGTCCAGTGGGCACTGGCGGAATATATGGCCACTCCGGATCACTATCTTACTCTTGGAAAGTTCTATCAGCAAAAGCGCGATTTCTTTCTCCAACAGATCAAAGGCTCTTCGTTTGCCCCTTTAGTGTGCCACGGAAGCTATTTTCAATTATTGTCCTACGAGGCCATATCCAAAAAGAGAGATACTGAAATGGCCGAATGGATGACGCGGGAACACAAATTGGCGTCAATCCCTGTTTCAGCTTTCTACAAAGACAAAAGTGATGGCCGCTTATTGCGATTCTGCTTTGCCAAAAGTGAGGAGACTCTGGAAAAAGCAGGTATGATCCTCAGAAAATTTTAAGAACGAATATGCAAGACCTCACCATAACACTGATACAGTCCAATCTCCATTGGGAAAATTCAGTCGCTAACCTGGCGATGTTTGAGGAGAAAATATGGCAAATAGGTCAGCCAACAGACGTGATCATTCTTCCTGAGATGTTTACAACCGGCTTTTCCATGAATGGAATTGCGTTGGCTGAAATGATGAACATGCAAACCTTTAAGTGGATGAAACAAATGGCTGACCAGACCGGCGCCCTGCTCCTAGGAAGTTTCATCGCTAAAGAAAACGCAAAGTATTTCAACCGCTTGCTGTGGATGGAGCCAGGTGGAAACTTTAAGACATACGATAAACGACACCTTTTCCGGATGGCGGAGGAGCAAACCACCTATTCATCCGGGGACCACAAATTAATTGCGAACTGGAAAGGATGGAAAATATGTCCACTGGTATGCTATGATCTGCGGTTTCCCGTTTGGAGTCGCAATACCTGGGTTGAAGAACAGCAGCAGATGGCGTACGACTTACTACTATATATCGCCAGTTGGCCCCAAACGCGAATAGTCGCCTGGGATACTCTCCTGCAGGCTCGTGCCATAGAAAATCTGGCGTATACGGTGGGGGTAAATAGGACTGGCAACGATGGGAACGGAATTACCTTCAACGGCCACTCGGCCGTCATCGGCCCAAAAGGCGAAACGGTTTATTCAGCCGGGGAAATCGAAGTAATGAAGACGATCCTGCTGGATCGTCAACTTCTGCTTGACTATCGCATCAGGTTTCCTGCTTACCTGGATGCTGATGAATTTAAGATCAAATAACTTACTTAATTTTTCGATTCCGAATCTTCAAATATTGGAATCCTCCCTTACTTTTGCAGCTCAATTTTTGCCATGTCCACTCAAAAAATTTCAAGGGCGTTAATCTCCGTGTACTATAAAGACAACCTCGCGCCCATTCTTCAGACATTGGCGCAACACGGCGTTGAATTTGTTTCCACTGGGGGGACACAGGAGTATATTGAAAAACTTGGTCACCAGGTCATCCCGGTTGAAAAGTTGACAGGTTATCCTTCCATTTTCGGAGGACGCGTTAAAACATTGCATCCGGCAGTGTTTGGGGGTATTCTCTATCGTCGTGATGACGCCGCCGACTTGCAGCAGGCTGCTGAATACAACATTGGGGCCATTGACCTGGTCATCGTAGATCTTTATCCCTTTGAAGAGACGGTTGCTGCCGGCGGAGCTGAGGATGACATTATTGAAAAAATTGACGTCGGCGGCATTTCTCTGATACGGGGCGCTGCCAAGAATTTTAAGGATGTGCTGATTGTTTCTTCCCGAAACCAGTACACGGAGGTGCTTGCGCTGTTGAAGAGTAAAAACTGTGCATCTGACCTGGCAGACCGCAAAAAATTTGCTGCAATGGCCTTTGACACAACCTCCCACTATGACTCCGCCATCTTTCGCTACTTCAACCGCGAACAGAATATACCCAGCTTCAAAGCGAGTGTACAGAATGGCAAAGTGCTGCGATATGGAGAGAATCCACATCAAAAAGGCATTTTCTTTGGAGACTTGAACAGCCTCTTCGATCAGGTCAATGGAAAAGAACTTTCGTACAACAACTTGGTGGACATCGACGCGGCCGTAAGTCTGGTTCAGGAATTTGCCGGAGAAACCGCCTTTGTGATTGTCAAGCATACAAATGCCTGCGGTGTGGCAATTGCCCCCACAGTAAAGGAAGCGTATCTCAAGGCATTACAATCGGATACGATTTCAGCGTTTGGGGGCGTGCTGGTCACAAGTCAAACCATTGATTTGCTGGCGGCAGAGTCGATCAATTCATTATTCTTCGAAATTCTCATTAGCCCCTGCTATACAGAAGAGGCCCTGGTTTTGCTAAAATTAAAAAAGAACAGAATCATCTTGATTCAAAAGCAGCCGGTAATACATGACAGGCAGGCGAAGAGCCTGCTCAATGGCCTAATCGAGCAGGATAATGATTGGAAAACGGATTCCTGTGATGATCTCAAGGTCGTAACGAAACGGGCGCCCTCTGAAAGTGAAATTAAGTCACTCTTGTTTGCCAGCAAAGTCTGCAAGCATACGAAGTCAAACACCATTGTTCTGGCAGTAGATGGACACCTCCTCGCCAGTGGAGTTGGACAAACCAGCCGGGTGGATGCGCTGAATCAGGCCATTGAAAAAGCAAGGACATTTGGGTTCTCCTTGGAGGGTGCCGTAATGGCCTCGGATGCATTCTTCCCCTTTCCTGATTGTGTGGAAATCGCTCACCAACAGGGTATTCGGGCCGTTATCCAACCCGGGGGCTCTATCAAAGACCAGGATTCAGTCAAGTGTTGCGACGAACATAACATGGCGATGGTAGTCACCGGCTTCCGGCATTTCAAACACTAAACCTCGGACTAACAAGTAGTGCGAGTACGGGATGGCAAGGATCAAAAAAACGTACGAGGTGTGCATTAAAAAAGATTTCACTAAAAGGAGCTAACCTCCATTAAATCACCTGATTATTTCTGTAATTTCGAGGCTATTTTTAACAGCATTCC
>JAYWDR010000248.1:0-5951 GCA_043779735.1 Cyclobacteriaceae bacterium
ATTTGGCGCCTGGACCATTTGCAAACACAAAGAGCACCAACCTTCTTGACGTCTTAAGGAGCTCGCTTGTCAAGGGCAAGAATAGTACGCAGCAGTACGCTGGCGCCATTGGCCATTGCTTGTGGGGTTGTGTATTCGTCCGGGGCATGGCTGACACCATCCTTGCTGGGCACAAAAATCATCCCCGCCGGCGCAATCCTGGCAAGGTCCTGCGTATCGTGACCGGCTCCGCTGGGCATCATTTTGTAGGAAAACCCCAGGTCTTTCACCACTTTGACAATAAGTTCCTGGATGTTCTTGTCCGTCATGGCAGGCTCATTTGAGTTCAACGACTTGAAATTTGTGTGTGTGGCACCCTCCTTGTCGATCTCCATGGCTCGCGATTTGATCTTGTCGAAAATAGAGAAAATCTTCTCGCGCGAAAGGTCGCGAAGCTCAAGACTCATGATTACTCTTCCGGGGATTACATTGGGCGCCCCGGGTTCTGCCTTGATCCTGCCAACAGTACCCACTTGCGCACCGGGCACGGCCCGGACACTTTCATTGATGGCGAGGGTAAGTTTAGCGGCTGCAAGCATCGCATCTTGGCGCAAGTTCATGGGTGTGGTGCCGGAATGATTTGCTTTGCCATCAATGGTCACCTCCCATTGTTCGATACCCACTATGCCTTCAACGACTCCAATATCCAATTTACTGTTGTACAGGTAGGCGCCCTGTTCGATGTGAAGTTCCAGGAACGCCAGCAATTCACCTTTATTTCTTACCGCCGATGGCAAGGCTGCAACATCTCCTCCCAGCTCCCGCAATCCTTGTCGTATCGTCTTCCCGCTGTTGCTGACACGATTCAGGTCGCCATCCTTCAGCTTTCCAATCATCGCAGTGCTGCCGGTGAGTCCTCCTTCCTCGTCAGCGAAAACCATTAGTTCGAGTGTGTGATCGGTCTTGATCCCCGCTTCATTCAAAAGGTCGACGCATTCAAGCGCTCCGATGACGCCAACATCACCGTCATAGTTGCCCCCGAAGGGAACAGAATCGATGTGCGACCCGAAGGCGATAACCGGAAGACCGGGATTGTTGCCGATGCGTTTGCCTACAATGTTGCCTGCTGCATCCACACGCACCTCAAGTCCCGCCGATTTCATCAAACCCATAATGTAGGCACGGCCTTGGAGGTCTGCCTCGCTGTAGGCCACACGGCTCACGCCTCCTTGCGGGTTAGCACCATACGTTCCCAACGTGCGTATGCGCTCCTCCATTCGTGTCGGTTGTGCGCGCAAGCCTGGTTGGGCCATGATGTCCACGGTCGTGAGAACAGCAATAAACAGGAACCAAATACGTTGCATGAAATGTTGGTGAATGGTAAGAAAGATAATAGAATACAAGAAGATTATGAAGGTGATTTTCCAACTTATAGAAGTTCGATGAAACGCGATCAATCACTCGGTGAGGAGATTGCCAACAGCATCAGCCATGGCATTGGTTTTCTGGGGGCGGCGGCAGTGACTCCTGTGTTGATTGTGACCGCGGTTCCTGCCGGCGGAGCTGCCATTGTGGGGGCCAGTATTTTTGGAACCACGATGATGGTATTATACCTCGCGTCTACCCTTTATCATGCTTTCCCGCAAAGCAGAGTGAAACGTGTATTTCAAATCCTTGATCACGGCGCTATATATGTACTGATTGCCGGTACAGGCTTTATAGAATAGCTCGGATCGGTAGGGACTTTCGGATCCTCTTTTAATTCACCCATTAAAAATTTGTCAATGGCTGCCGCTGCTTTCTTGGCCTGGCCCATTGCCTGAATTACTGTTGAGCCTCCGGTGATGGCATCGCCCCCCGCAAATACACCGTGCTTGGTTGTCTGACAGGTGGACTCATCCACCATGATAACACCCCACTTATTGGTGCGGATCGTCGCGTCGGTAGATGGGATAATAGGATTGACACTGCAACCCAACGACATGACAACCGTATCACAATCTTCGACAAAAAATTTTCCTGTGGACACGGGTGTTCTCCTGCCCGTTTCATCGGGGTCAGATAATGCCATCTGCTCACACTTGATTTGTTTAATGAAATTATTATCATCCACGATGAATTCCACCGGGTTAGCAAGCCATTTCCAATTAATAAATTCCTGTTCAGCATGTTTGAGTTCTTCTGAACGGGCAGGCGCCTCCTCATGTGAGCGGCGGTAGTAACAGGTTGCATCAGCCCCTAGTCGCTTGGCTGTTCGAAGAACATCCATAGCGGTATTACCTGCACCAATGACGCCGAGTTTCTTCCCAGAGTAGAGAGGTGTACTGTAGATAGGAAATTTTCCTGCGTCCATCAAATAAATTCGTGTGAGGTATTCATTGGCAGAATAGACCCCATTGGCATTGGCCCCTGGAATGTCCAGCATCCGTGGCAGGCCAGCGCCCGTTCCCACAAAAACAGCATCAAAAGCTTCTTGCTGGAGCAGGTCATCAAGCGAAAGGACTTTTCCAATGACCATATTATACACAAACTTGACACCTATATTTTCTAAATACCTAATGTCTTCATCAATAATCTGTAATGGAAGACGGAAGCGGGGGATGCCATATACCATCACGCCTCCGGCACGATGGGATGCTTCGAATACAATTACTTCGTGCCCCCTAATGCTCAGTTCATACGCCGCGGAAAGCCCGGCAGGACCGGATCCAATGATGGCAACTTTTTTTCCAGATGGCGGTGGAACGTCTGGCATTTCCAGGGTACGGTGAGTCCGTTCAAAATCGGCCGCATAGCGCTCCAAGTCACCGATTCCGACCGGAAAGTTTTTTCTCCCCACCACACACACTGCCTGGCATTGTTTGTCCTGGGGGCAAACACGTCCGCAAGCGGCGGGTAGAAAATTTGTCTCTCTGATTTTCTTGGCTGCCGCGGCAGGGTCTCTTTGCTCAATTAGCTTGATGAATCCGGGTATATCAATTCCTACTGGACAGGCACCCACACAGGGTGGTTTTTTGCATTGCAAGCACCGCATTGCTTCCCCGACGGCCTGGTCGGATGAATAGCCCATGGGTACTTCATTGAAGTTGGTAATTCTCAATTCAGCCGGGCACAGCGGCATCTCTATGTGAGGAAGCTTGATTCTTTCTTTGTTGCTCAATACGGTACCGTCTGTGGTCATGATCGAAATCGTTAAGTGTTCATGCCAGCGAAGGCAGCCCTCTCTTCCATTACAAACATCTTTTGACGTTTCATCAGGTTATCAAAATCCACCAGATGTCCGTCAAAGTCTGGTCCATGAAAGCAAGCGAATTTGGTTTCATTGCCGACGGATACCCGGCAAGCTCCGCACATCCCGGTACCATCTACCATGATCGCGTTCAGCGAAACAAATGTTGGGATTTTCATCAGACGTGTCATGTCACTAACAGCCTTCATCATAGGTACCGGTCCTACTGCCAGCACATGTTGAACGTTCTCTTTCAGCAGAATTTCTTTCAGTGCATCGGTAACCAATCCTGCGGTGCCACGAGACCCGTCATTCGTGGTAATTATCACCTCATCGCATACCCGTTTCAACTCATCAATCATAATCAGGCTGTCTTGGCTACGGGCGCCAACTATTCCAATTACTTTGTTGCCTTTCTCTTTCATGTCTTTGGCTGTTGGAATGATCGCACCTGCACCATATCCACCACCGATCACAACGCAAGGGCCACTATTTTTTGGCATGTGTGACCGTATTCCCAGGGGACCAACGACATCCTTCAATGAATCTCCAGCACTCATATTATTTACTTCTGTCGATGTTTTGCCTACGGACGAAATAATAATTTCAAGAGTTCCCTTTTCTCGGTCCCAGCCGCAAACGGAAAGAGGAATTCGCTCACTCAGTGGATGGGGTCGTATGATGATAAATTGACCCGCTTCAATTTTTCTGGCAATTAATGGTGCTTCAATCACAAATTGGAAGGTTTTTGGACATAGATATCGCTTTGCCACAATGCGAAAGCTCTGGGTGTATTCATTTTTCTGTTGCGTTCCAACATTGAAAAACCGAAGGAAGTCATCTGCTTCTCTTCGGACAATGAAGGCCGGGTCCCAGTTATGGTGCTCGTCCTTGCCTGCAATAGACATAAAGACTTTATACACCTTCTTCTCATCAGCACTTGAAAGAACTCCCCTTCGATGCATCTTGCCAAGCATCCGGGCAGCATTCTTTCTGATAAGCGGTTTCGGATGCGAAATGAAACTGTAAGCCCTGTTGAATATGGTCAGCAATAATTCCTGGTCAAAATTTGCCACATGTATTTTCTCCAAAAGTTTTCCAATGGTATACAATGACATGGAAGTGAGTTGTGTGTTATCTTTTTTTGTGACATCCAGTAAAAGTGGAATTGTTTCCCTAACTTCATTTACTTTGAAATATGAAATCACATGGATCAGGTTGATGAGCGCTGATTCGTTGTCAATAAAATCATTCCACTTGCCAAGAACATAATCCAGGCCAGGCTTGCCGATTTTGGCGAGAGCTTTTCCAATGTAGGCCACTGATTCCCCATCGGCATCAAGAATTTCTTTGAAAAGAAAGGGTATGACATCCACACCAAATTTGGCAATCCTTTTTTCTGCGCGGATGGCTAGTTTCAGCGTGCGTGTTGAATCAGCGTGACGAAATTGATAGAAAATTGAAGTCAATGCCGAAGAAAGGTCCACTTTTTCCTCTGCGCTCAGATCTTCTATGATTTTAATCTGGTCGAGCGCTTTAATGATGGACTCTTCGGAGTGAGCACTGAGTCCCTGTATAATATCCTTAACCCTTTCTGTCATTACAAATCGCAATAGCAACCTGTTGAAAAAAACTATGCATTTGTGAGTTACCAAGATGGAGGTAGGTATTTCATAACATTGAGCATTTCTAACCCTGATTTTTGTCATGGTTTGGCTATTTGTTTGCCATGGAAGGCATTACCGTGAGGGATAAGCCTATTAAAAACGAATTACTGACTATTGTCATTTTTTGGGCGCCTATTTATGAGTCTGTTTGGTGAACATTTAACCACTCCACTAAGCTAAGTTCATATGGAAAATGTAAGCCTCCTGTCGGGAACCACGGATTCAAATTTGATCCTGGGAGCCCTTGTTTTCTTGGCAATTGCAGTGCTTATTTTAGGATACCACGAGATCCGTGTGTTCATCGTAAGAAATGAAAAGGAGAAATATGATTATGTGAACACTCATGAGATACGCTATTTCTGGTATGCGGTCATGGCCCTTATCGTATCGGCTGCCTTGTATCTGAATAAGATAGTGACACCCTTGTTTTCCGTTGACCCGGCACTACTCACGTATGTTCGAATATTCTTTTTAGCAGGATTTTTGGTCATCGCCTATTTACTGTTGTCAGGCCTTGTCCGTATTTTGTATCCCCGAGTTATAGAACATAGACTGAGAAGGATTCGGAGCAAACCTCGGATTTCTCCGGCGGGTAACATTATGCGAAAACTAAATGCGGAAGAAGAAGCGGTACATCTGGAACAACCTGAAATAGATGAGCAGGAAAGCGAAATTCATTCAACAGAATATGATGTGTGGATTGACGAAAAGACAGGATTCAAGGAAGTTGAGAAGTACATGGCTTTCCAGCACGCAGAAAAGTGCAAGGAATGTGGATTTTATACCATGAAAATCAACTCGGAGGAGATTAAGAAAATGCCAGCCGTGACGGAGGATGGGCTGCTGATCAAGCATTATCGATGCGGCTATTGCAAACACCGCGAAGCGAGAGAAGTAGTTATCGCCAGACTTTCAACAAATAGCTAGGGACAGGTGCAAATTGAGCGCTATGTCAAACGTTTCGGCGCCGGAACACATAGCAAAGAGATACCCACCCCCTGCGCAAAAGGCCTTTATCCGCTTGGCCACATCCAATTTCATCGTCGAAACTTTAGCATATCCCAGTTGATGTGCCG
>JAYWDR010000249.1:0-15666 GCA_043779735.1 Cyclobacteriaceae bacterium
GCCTTGGTTTCTTTCATGGAGGCGACCACATTCACCTCACCAACTGCCGCTGCCGTGTAATGGCCGTGCGCCGATTCTGTAACATCGCGGAGGGCACGGGAAGAGGAAAGGTTTGAAACGGTGTTGCCTCTTTTAATGGTGAGCGCATACGCTGCCACCGCCACCAATGTGTACTCTTCTCCAAAGGGTATGCCATCTTCCTGTATCAGCGCCAGGCGGTCAACATCGGGATCCACCACGATACCCAGATGACATTTTTCTTTCTTCACCAGACGGCAGATTTCTTTCAGGTGCTCCGGCAACGGTTCAGGGTTGTGTGGGAAGTACCCCGTAGGATCACAGTAAAGCTTCTTTACTGTCAGTACCCCTAACGCCTTCAATAATTCTGGCACCACAATACCGCCAGAAGAATTAACAGCGTCCACCGCTATTTTGAACTTCGCTTTTTTGATTGCCCTCACATCCACCCATGGATGTTTTTTGACTAACGCGATGTGTTTGCGGATGTAAGTGTCTTTCTTTTGATAGCTACCCAGCTTCAACACATCCGCGAAATTGAATGTTTCGTTCTTGGCAAGTTGCAGGATTGTTTCGCCATCGGAGGCGGAGATGAATTCACCCTTCTCATTCAGAAGCTTGAGGGCATTCCATTGAATGGGATTGTGACTGGCTGTAAGAATAATTCCACCACCTGCTTTTTCGAGTGGCACGGCTATTTCAACGGTAGGAGTTGTTGAAAGACCAAGATCAATCACGTCCAGGCCAAGTCCTTGCAGGGTGGCGCTGACCAGGGCACTTACCATTTCACCGGAGATGCGGGCATCGCGACCAATGACAACTTTTTTTCCATGACGGCTTTGCACCCAGGTGCCAAACGCTGCGGCATATTTTACAACATCAACAGGCGTCAGGCCATCATTAGGAGGGCCACCGATGGTGCCACGAATGCCAGAAATGGATTTAATTAAACTCACAGGTCATTAAATGACCCCAAAAATAAGCAGGAATTAGTGGAATCTTAGCGATTTCTTACGCCTGGCATGGGAGTCAACATGGGATCTTGCTGTTCCGCACTGGAGCATGTATCTCCTTCGCCCAGTGTCCTGCCACAGTAGCCACAGGCAATGCCCTCTTTCGCGAGATATGGACTTTGTGTGGCACACGTCCCTCGAAACTCGCCGTTCTTGATGAAGAGGAGCCTCACGGACATGAGGACGAAGAATGCTCCGAAGATTATAAGAGTGAGGATAAAAACAGCCATGATACGTTTCGTTTTGGCTTAATTTGCTGCCAAGTTATAGTAAAACACACACATTGTAAATAAAGTTTGACATACAAAACGCATCAGATGAAAAAGCCACTTTCCACCACGGACCCTCAACGCGCGGCCAAATTACAGGCCTTCGACCGGTTGCTCACCATCATGGACGAGTTGCGGGAGAATTGCCCGTGGGACAAGAAGCAGACAATCGAAAGCTTACGTCACCTGACGATCGAAGAAATGTATGAATTATCGGATTCTATCCTGGAAGGTGACCTGAAAGAAGTAAAGAAAGAGCTCGGTGATTTAATGTTACACCTGGTTTTCTATTCACGCATTGCCCAGGAGGAAAAAGCCTTCGATGTGGCGGATGTTCTCAATGGCATTTGTGAAAAACTTGTTGAACGTCACCCGCATGTCTACGGCGATGTCGTGGCGCGTGATGAAGAAACCGTAAAAGCCAATTGGGAAAAAATAAAGTTGTCGTCTGGCAACAAGTCGGTGTTGGCGGGGGTGCCCAAGGGACTGCCCGCGTTGGTTAAATCCATTCGTATTCAGGACAAGGCTCGTGGGATTGGATTTGACTGGGAACGAAAAGAGCAAGTATGGGAAAAGGTAGAGGAGGAGATGCAAGAATTCAAAAAGGAAGTTACAAGTGAGTCTGTCAACACTGAAAAAGTGGTAGCCGAATTTGGTGATCTCCTGTTCTCACTGGTCAATTATGCCCGGTTCATCAACATCGATCCCGAAGAGGCATTGGAGCGCACGAATAAAAAATTTATCAAGCGGTTTCAGTACCTCGAATCTGAGTCTGCAAAGGATGGGAAGAAAATGGGTGAAATGACTTTGTCGGAGATGGATGAATATTGGAACCAGGCAAAGAAATTATAGGGGATGAAGCATTCCACTTGCTTTGTTTTGTCTTTGCGTCTCAGCGCCTCCGCGGTTGAATTTTACCGCTGAGGCGCAAAGAATTTGATATGACTTCAATGGTTATGTTTCCAATCAAAATAGTCACCCTTTTCCAGTTCCAGTTCTTTCTTTTTCTTTTTGCCCTTCAGCCTGAATGCCTCTTTCAGTTCCTGCACTTCTTTTTTCAGATCGCTGATGATTTTTTTCTTCACGGCGTCTTTGTCATAACTTGCCTCATAGTGTTCGGTGGTGCCAATGATTTTTAGAAAGACTTTGGATTGACCTTTGAGATCCTCTTCGATGGCCCCAAAGGCCTGGTCTGGATCGATTTTCTTTTTGTTGCGAAGCGGTGCCATGATCCTGTAGTCAATGCGCTGGTCAAACGTGTGCGTTCCGCTTAGTTGGAGAATCGTAACGTTGCTTCGAACTTCCATCTGAGGAATGTAAATAGTCTTTTTCTCAATGTGGATATCGTTTTTCAAATCCGCAAAGCGCAGTCTTGCCAAGCCCTCATCATCAAGATGCTTGTTTAATTTTTGAAGCGGGGCAAAGTTATTGAGTTCACCATTTTTGATGTGAACGCTTACATCCGCCACCAGCGTTTCGGGGAAAATATTCAGGGCTTCATTAAGGGTCGTTTCAAGACTGATATCTGCGTTGGCGATACCCTTCAGATCTTTATGACCCATGAAGTCTTGCTGAAAGTTCTCAAAGACATAAAAAAGGGAGTCCGCATGAATTCCAGTGAGTTTGGCTGAGGCGATGAGATCAACGGCTTTCGGATTTTTGGCATCCACAATCCCTGTAAGATCAATGGCGCCACCCATGGCCTGAAGATGAATGCCTCTTGCCACCGCCACCTGACTCTTGACCAGTAGATCACCTTTGATCGCAGTAGGATGAAAGCGTCTGTACCTCATCGATTTTATGTCGTAGGTGAAATTAAGGTTAAGATTTGGTGAGATGCTGAATTTATAGGGTCCTTTTTCGTCGGTTCCAAAACCAATGGCGAATAACTGGTCTACATCCAGAAAATTGGATTTTAAATCGGCCTCAATGCCAATCGGCTGGTTTTCAAAAAGGAAGAATGTGACTACGTTTTTAAAAAATCCATTCAATAAAAAATCGTTGTTTTCAAACTGACCCTTAAGGTCGCTCATGGCCAGGTCGTTGTTGGTAAACTGAAGTGAGCCGTTGAGGTTGGTGAAACGCAGTTTGTTTTTGCCCAATAGGAAGTTAAGGTCCTTCAGGTCAATGGTGCCTTCAGTGTGGACCTGTTGCGCCGTAGACTTATTTTTCAGCAAGGCCACCTGACCCTCAAGCGAAACATGGGCCTTCATTCTGCCGGAAAGGTCCTTTATTTCTTCAATCGGATAGAAGTTCATGATCGCTGAAGCGTTGAGCTCACCGTTGAAATCGGCGGTGACATAAGGATCATTAAAATTTTGAATACTAAAATTCCCGGTGAACGGATCGCCATTGAGGGTGGCGGATATATCTTTCAAGAAGAGTTTTGCATCTATTAACCTGGATAGCGATGGTGATGCAAAGGAACCATCGAGATTAACACCCTCAATGCGTGATTGGAAGTCGGGATGATAGAGGGTGGCGTTCTTCATGCCAAAGGCAACCGAGAGGAACGGACTCTTTGTGTGACTGATTTCCCCATTGAGTTTCAGATCAAAATACACTTCCCCTTTGCTCTGGTATCTTCTTACATGTTGCGACACATGGTCTGGCAGAAACCCAAGCAACAGCTGGACGTCGGCATCCTTGCCAAGCGTGTGAAGGTCAATAAGGTTTTTCTCTTTAAATTCATATACACCACTTACTTCAAACCGTGCCTTTTCCATCAGAAGTTGGGAGGGAAGTATTTTTATGGACTTTGCGAGATCGTCGTAGTCGAGTACGGCCTTGATGTCAAAGATCTTCTTGCGGAACCAAATGGAGTTGGTGATTCCGATTTGCTCGATGACCACATCACCGGCGGCCTCAATATGATATTGATCATCCTTGGCGGCGATGCCGGCCATGAGATCAGCGCTGAAGAACTCATGGCGCTGCCCCGCGGCGAGGTCCACATAGCTGACGATGGTGTTCTTCAGCGAGACATTTTTGAGATCAAACGATACAGAGCCCCGGCTGCCTTTCGAGTTTATGATCGTGTAGTTATTGTTTCCGGCTTTGTTGATGCGGAGGTTTGTTTCGCTATCGCGCATCTGAAGGCCCTTGACGGTATAGCGTCCCCGCCAGACCTCCAGGGTATTGAGGGAAAAGGAAATCCTTTTGGCCGTCAGCAGGGGATATTCGCCCGGATGACTGTCTTCCACATACACATCAGACAATACAATGGCCAGATGTGGAAAATTCTGGAAGGCGGAGACTTCAATCTTGCCGATTTTCACCGGTGTGCCCAGGTTTTTGTTGGCTTCCCGTATGAATTGCTGGATGATGCGCTCTTTGAAGAGGAAGACCGAGGCGATGAGGCTCACACCAATGACAAAGATTGTCAGCAGGGAGTAGAGGGCAATTTTTTTGAAGAGCTTCAAGGAGACCGATCAGTATGGCAAAAGTACTGGTTATAAAAATAGTGTTGCAATTTTTGTTGATTTACCTAACTAACCTAGGCCGAGGATCGGAGATCTTGCTCAGATTCAAGTACCTTCTTATTCGACCATAATTGAAGAGAGATCGTAATCAAGATTCTTTATAGACAGCATCCCAGATCGTAACCATTCATACTTACACCTGACTTTTTCCTCAGGATGTTTAATTCCCTGCCGGATCAATTTTACCAAAGGATCAACATAAGGTTGAATTATGGCTCTTGCAATCTCGTGTTCATCAGGCAAAGCCCGGCATATCTGACTAATGTATTTGAAATAGTCAATCGAATAGAAACGTTTATTTGGATCTTCCGAAAGTAAAGGCAAAAAAAATCTACTTTGCTCTGCATTAGGAGGCTGAACGCTATTTCTTAGAATACAAGGATCCAATACCACCTGAGAAAATTCGGCCATTTGTTCAAGTTCATACGCCCTGACCAGCCCCTTACCAAATACTTTATTTCCTTTGATAAACAAATCTTCAATTGTAATTCCACCTCTGATCAGAACACCTCTGCCAAATGAAAGTAAATAAAATGAATTCATCTTTGTAATTAGTGAAATGACAGCATCCCAATAATCGGGCTTAGCAATTGCCTCCATAGGATAGGCCCATACAACGCAGTCACTAAAGTAAATCAGGGACAATTTTTCTTTAGAGAATTCAAATTGATTCGTTCTGGTAATGCCATCAGGAACTGGAGTATTAATAACATCAATCATTCTTCCAAAATCATCATAAAGAGAATTCACATGTTCAAATCCTTTCTCTTCTATGATTGCTTTGAAACCCAAAATATCAAAAAAGGCTACTAAAATGGAGTTTATACATTTTACTTTCCTTTCTTTGAGGCGTTCTTTCCCAGCCAATCACCCCAGCTTATCCACCCATCGTTTTTGTAAACATGATAGGGAGCTTTCGGAATATCTTCAGGCTTCAAACTACAATGAAACGCTTGATCTTGGGCGGCTTTGTGTCGTAAACAAAGGCCCGAATGACTGACCCAATTTTTAGGTTTTGTTGAGCGAATTTCTTCTTAAATTCTTCAGGGAACTGATCACCCAGCGGAGACATTTGTCAAAAGGCGTTGATTTTCTAGCACCTGGGTGATGTACTGGAGCATGGATTTGTCTGCTCCTCCAACCTTTGCAATTTCAAGAAAGGAGATTGAGTCATTTTTGTCTGCATTCTTCCAGGCTTTATCGTGCGATTTTTCTGTCAATGCACCAAAAGACAATGTTTTGTTTTCCAGGATGGATTCATCCAGACATTCTAATTCTGATTCTGCGAAGAGCTCGCGGTCGACTTCTCCAACGGGCACTAAAAAATGATCGTCCCTTACTTCAATAAGTTTCTTTTCAAAATAGGTATCGACCTTAAAAGCAAGTTCATTTCTAATAGCCTTGAGGATGTCATAAGTTTTAGAAGGGACAGGGCCATTTTTCATGGCAACATAGGTATCGTCTAGGATAGAAGTGCCATACTTGGCAAGATGCTTTTGCTCCGCGAAGTATAGAATTTTGAAAACCTTGTGAAAGTTAGCCTTCTCTATGTTCCTGGAAATATAGAGAACCGTGTTGAGAGCCTTTTCACGGTCAAATAGCATATTAAATCAATTGGAGATAAGTAAATCTATAACAAATAGAGCTAAAGACAAGGTTCACATTGTATCTATAAGACAAACCAAAAAGCCGCCTTGAAGTGGCTTTCTGTGGGGGCTGAGGGGTTCGAACCCCCGACCCTCTGCTTGTAAGTTATTTTCCGGCCCTTCCTCACTGCCTGTCAATCTTTGTTTATCTTTGTTAAAACAGCGTTTTTGGCTGTTTCAGGCTACTTATTGAATATCATCGTTTGTGGCCTAATTCCCGGAAATGTTTTAAAAATGTTTTAAAAAATGGAAAAGCGACAATTCACAGCGGAGGCAATTCTTTGGGAGCATAGCACCAACAAAGACGGGCTTCACCCGGTCAAGATCAAAGTAACGTATGACAGGAGGACCAAATACTACCCGGTGACCATCGAGGGCAACAAGGCATACTCAAACCCCTCCAATTGGGAAACGATCAACCAGAAGGATGTCAGGGGCCAAAACAAGGCTATAAAGTCAGCCATGGAAAGGGACAAGGCCAAAGCAAGAGAGGCTTATAACAGCCTCACGGCAAACAAGCGATCTTTCACCTTTGAAAGGTTCAACAAGGAGTATGTCCTGAATACCTCCTCAAAAGGATATATCAAGTTCTTTGACGACTACCTGAACGAAATACTCAAGGAGGGCCGGGCCGGAACCTATCACACCTATCATTGCGCCCTGCAAGCCTTCAAAGCTTTCAGAGGAGGCCGGGACCTGGACCCGCTGGACATTACCGTGGACTTGCTGAAAGACTTTGAAGCGTATCTCAAAAAGGAAAAGCCATTCACGACAAAGAAGGGAAAGAAGGTTATCCATAAGGCCGGGAAAACGACCATTTCCATTTACATGAGAGCGCTCAGGGCAGTCTATAACTACATAGCCGGAAAACTCCCTCACCTCCGCGATCATTACCCTTTCACCGTTCACCAAAGCGACCGTTCCAAATACAAGATCAAATCCGGCTCAGGAAGCAAGGGAGACGCGCTGACCATTGAACAGATTCAAAAGTTCATGGAACTTGAATTTATTGCCTCCTCCCCTGAGTGGAGAGCTCAAAACCTTTGGTTCTTCTCCTTCTACTGCAATGGAATGAATTTTAGCGACATGGCACGACTTAAATACAGCAATATCAAAAAGGAATCCATTCAGTATGTCAGACAAAAGACCAAAGAAACGGAAGGCCATGAGGAGGTAATTGAAATTCCGCTTACAGATCCAATCCGGGAAATAATTGTTGAATTGAGAAATACTGAAAAGAAATCAGGCAGTTACGTTTTTGACTTGCTGGAAACCGGCCTTTCTGCAATTGGCGAAAGGAAAATGGTAAACCAGAAAATCAAGATTGTAAACAAATGGCTCAAGAGGATTTGTTTGGCAAATGAACTTCCGGCAATAACCACTTATTGGGCAAGACACAGCTATGCAGGCCTTTTGAAGCAATCCGGGCAGTCCGTTGAATTGATCCGGGAAATGCTTGGACATAGCGACATAAAAACAACTGAAAGCTATTTAAAGAGATTTGATCTAAAGAAGAAGAAGGATGCGAATGAAGTCGTAATGAACATATTAAGAAAGTCGGCCTAACAGCGGCTCACGAAATTGTAATTCTCACTTATTGAACTAGAAACTTACATAGACAATGATTCCAATATCATGTGAATTTCAACACTCTAATCGTTATTCGCCAGTAGTATTAGAAAACATTACATCTTCTTGTTCCAAGAGTGCGTGTTCATTATCTTTGATAGAGCATCTTAAAAGAGGCGTTAAAAAATGTAATGCTAAGACTAATTGCCCAATGTGCTCGTAGATATCCAACTGGCATGAGTTATCTGTTGCCTTTTTTGTTTTTGATAGGATGTCAAGAAAATGGCAAGCAAATAAATCCCCTTAGCAAATCATTCTTCCCTAATGAAATTGGAAACCAGTGGGTTTACAGTGTATATGATAGCACAAAATTGACCCAATACGATGTTACAATAACGATTACTTCTACTGATTTTATCAATAATAGGAAAGTGAATGTATGGACAATTGAATACCCTGGCAGAACTGAGACAAATTTTGTGAGTGTTGATAATGATACAATTAATTTTTGGGGGTCTGACCGTATCACTGTCGAGCACACTTATTTATTGCCCTTCTCCATTGGGAATAGATGGACTGGCAGTTGGATTGGCGATCAGTATAACATCATTGGGCAACAATCAATAACAGTTGGAGGTCAAACCTTTCAGAACGCCTATAACATCAAAGAATTTGCAACATCACCTAATTTTAGAAGAACTAAGGATGAATGGTTCGTCCCATACTTAGGTATGGTCAAGAGGTATCGTTTTGAATATGATTTTTCTTTGCCGGACGACAAAGTTTGGACACTTAAATCACGAAAACTATGAAAGCACTTTTCATTCTAATCTGCATGATTGCATTGTGTAAACTTGAAATTGTCAAGGGCCAAGATCAATCATGGAGAACCGATCCAAGGAGCGTTCCACCCTACACCGGGAATATTAATCAGGGGTTTAACAATACCCGGATTACGACAGGAAATTCGACGTCTTCACCAGGGGTTTGCGACGGGCCAGATCAGAGAATATTTCCAACTAACAATCCGCAATCTGAGGTACACATTTCTATAGACAAAAATAACCCTCTTAATATTGTAGTTAGTGCTAATACCTATAAGAATGATTATCAACAAGGAAGATATGTTTCTAACGATGGTGGCAACTCATGGACAGGGAGCGATGAGTTAGTAACTAATGTTCCAGTTGCAGGTGATCCCTCAACAACCTATGACTACAGTGGAAATGTTTACATTTCGACAATAACAAGCAATCAGAATGGATTCAATATTTTGAAATCAATGGATCGCGGTCAAACTTGGTCAGGCTTCAGTACTTTTAACGTTACCAGTGGTGGTTTTGATAAGGAGATGATTGCAGCAGATGCCTTTGGATCAAGCCAATTTAAAAACAACCTTTATTGCGCTTGGACGGATTTTTCAAGCCCTTTCTCGGTAAAGTTGAATCGCTCCATTGATGGCGCCAATACATTCTCCTCTCCAATTAGCTTGAAAAATGGATTTGGCCAAGGCACCAATATTCAAACTGGCCCAAATGGGGAAGTATACGTTTGTTATGCTGACTACGGTACTTCAGGGAACTTACCAGCTAGCGGCTTAGGGTTTGTGAGATCAATTGATGGTGGAATTACATTTTCACCATCGCAACTAGCATTCACTTATGTGGGCATTCGGACATCTAATAGTGCCTTGCCACAATTTAATGGGATAAGAGTTAATGATTTTCCTGCAATGGCAGTTGACAAGTCGACTGGGTCCCACAGAGGAAGAATCTATGTCGTTTATGCTGCGCAGAAGAATGGTAATGGAAACGCTATAATTCAACTAAGGTTTTCTGACGATAGAGGCAGCACATGGAGCGCCCCAAAGGAAATAAGCATTTCTGGTGGCACTCAAAACTGGTTTCCTTGGATTACAGTGGATGATGTTACAGGCGGCGTTTACGTTATCTACTATAGTTTTGATACTTCTATTGCTTTTGAGACCAATACATATGTTGCGGCCACTTCGGACGGAGGTAATTCATTTGTAAACTATAAGGTGAGTGACGTTTCACACATTACAGCTCCAATAAATAGTTCCCTCAGTGTTCCAGTATTCAATCCTTCTTATGCAGGGGACTATATTGGTATTGCTGCCAATGGGGGAAAAGTCTATTCAGCGTGGATGGACAATAGAAATGGAACATGGCAGGTTTATGTATCGGTGTTGAATGATATGACTTTGAACAGGATTATTGGGTCCTCTATTGTATGCTCAACTTCAAATTACTCTCTTCAGAATCCACCATCATCTGGGACTACTTTAAGTTGGTCTTCTAGCTATCCGAGTGGACTATCGATAAACTCCTCAACTGGAATAGCTACGAGGGTAAATAATTTTAATGGATACGCTACAATCTCCGCAACCGTAACTGGTTCCTGTCCAGCGCAATTGACACCCGTAAGTGCTTATGTGGGTTTGCCAGGAGCAGACATAAATACACTAATCTATGTAAGTGGGAAAAGAGGCACCAATCCAGTGAGTTTAAATCCGCTAGCCACATATAATTTCAAGTGTGACCCGGTGGCGGGAGCGACTAACTTCAATTGGGTATTACCGAATGGCTTTTCATTTTACAGCGGAAATACCACCCCCTCACCTTATATTACAACGTCTTTAACTTCTGGGCATTACACATTGTATTGTTCTGCCAATAATGTCTGCGGATCAAGCTGGACTCATGATCTTGGCATCAACGTGTTAACTGGGGGAGGCGGTTGCTGCCCGGGGGCTGCGGTAGTCAGAGCTTCTCCTAATCCAACGTCGAACACATTAACTATTCAAGTGTCGGATAGTCTGACAAATAATATGAACATCAGCACCCTTGATCAGCCGTACCAGGTGCTATTATATGATAGATTTTCCAAAAAGGTGTTTTCGACAGAATCATCGAACAATACTATTCAAATTCCCACAGAAGGGCTATCACCAGACATATACTATTTGAATGTATTGTTTAAAGGACGGGTCTTTCAAGATAAGATAGTTATAAAGAGATAACCCCGTGTTAAATGCAGAGGTAGGGGTAGCGCTAAAGTCTTTTTCCGCTGGCCGCTAACCGCTGTTTCGTAATAAAAAGCCCGTGCCAAGAAATGACTAAATCAGGAGCCCACACCAAGGGGGCAGGCTCCTTTTTTTGATCCTCGGCCTCCCGTAACCGCAATACTGCTAACTTTTCACGCTTGCAACTTTGGCTCGAAGGGGGGTATTTTGGAGATTGAGGACCTTACCACAAATTCATTATGGCCTCGGACTTCCTTATTACCCTCCGAAAGTTTAGGTTTGAAAGAAAAGAGTTTCCAGAGGGCCTTAAAGTGCTTTTCGATGAATACTGCAAACTTCAAATGTATCTAAGGAGGAATGTTGAGAAACGACCAAAGACCACCAAAGAATTTGCAGTAAATACGTTCAATGAAATAATAGTTGAAGAAAGGCGGCTGCATGACTTATTAAACAATGCTGCTAACCGTGCATTCTCTAATAACCGACCTGGATTCATTTTCAACGAAAGAGAACTCGAAGACTTGCGTCATTAGGAAGCTGAAAGAAACTACTTTGAGGGCGCTATAAATATTTGTATTGACGCAAAGGCTGAGTTAGTTGAATTTTTATCGGCCTATATGCCAAAGGAAATGGCAACAAATGCAGATTGGAAGAAAACCGTTCGAGCATTGCTTCCAAATGGAAGTCTATACCGAAAAAAAATGGAGGCATATGTTGAGACTCATGTCAAGGGGAGGATGTACAGCATAGACAAACAAATTGCCAGAATCAAAAACACAGGGGAACACGCAGTAAAACTGAAGACGGGAAAGCTGGAACCTGATCATACATTGGTACTAAACCTTACTCCCCGGAATGAATTTGATTTGATCAACGCTGATTTGTTCGATACGGTTAATCGAATTGTCAAGGACGCAGAGAACCCTAAGGACTACGATTTGGCGTTTTCCAATAGACTTGCTTCTATTTATCCGATTTATCGTTGTGCTGACTTTCTGGAACATCACTACAATCAGACGCCCGATAAACCGCTGTTTCTAAAACATGTTAAATATCACATACTGCCAATTTGGGGAGACGCCAAACCCTCACTCAGAACAGATTTTGTAAGGGATTGGATTAGCAAGAAAGAGGGAAGTCCTGGTAGCAAAGGTGATTTGCAAAATGAACCTGAGGATAAGGCCGTACATATTGACTTTAAAAGTTTCTTGACTGTTAAAGGAAAAAAGGCATTGCCATACCTAAGGGCGAACTATAAAAAAGCCAGGCCTCAAGTGATTGCATTCATGCTTTTTGCATTGAATGGGCTGGGATTCTTGAAACCAATTGCCTTAACTAAGAATCAAGTGGAACTTCATTTAGCGCTGAAGGTGGAATTTGGAGATATAGGAACAAGACAGGCTTTGAACGTCAACATTTACAAACTGCAAAGGCCGGACCAATACCAGACTGCCCAAATTGAAACTCATCGAATGGAAATCCTAAAGGCCCTTTCCAAGAAATAAATTTGCAATCTTTTTGCTGCAAAAAATGCAAATGACCTTCCACCAAAATTTGCCCTTGTCAACAAATTATAACAGACAATGGCAGATAACCCATTTACAACCATCGAGAGCCGCTTTGATAGCTTAGAGCAATCAATCAAAGACTTACAGCAATCCTTACAAGGCCGGGAAAGCTCAACTTCTTCCAAAGACATTGGAGGGGTTGAGGTCGCAACCGATGAAACGGGCCTTTCCTCACATAGCATCTACCGCCTGGTAAGCCAGCGCAAAATTCCACACAGCAAGCGGTTAGGGCGTCTCTATTTCTCGCGGAAGACCCTCCGCCAGTGGATAGCGGACGGCCAAAGGAAGACCACCTAATGGAGAATTTGCCCGGGCGCTCACGCATTGAGCGGGGCCTCCTCGATACATTAGCACAAAGGCGGACAGGGGTTGAATCACCATTGCACAATATTCCAATTGTCGTAAGCGGTTTAGGGTCCGACCTGCACAATACCGGTGCCTTATTTGGAAGGGCCAAAAGGAAGAAAATCACCCAGGCAATGGTTCTAAGCCTAATTGACGTTGCCACAAAGAAGAACAAGCCCGACCGGGTTAGAACCTATTGGAATACCTACCATTGTCAGAGTCGAATCATTACCGCCAATGACCGGCTGCATGGCAAGTATTGCAAGAATCGCTTTTGTACCCTTTGTTCTTCCATCCGGAAAGCAAACCTTATAAACAAATACTACCCATATATTCAGACTTGGGAGGATAGTCACTTTCTTACCCTAACGGTGAAGGCAATTCCAGCGAAGGAATTGCCAAGGTACTGTAAAGGTATGCTCAAACTGTTTGCAAAGATTATTGACAAGCATCGAAAACGGGGCAAACGGGGAAAGGGTATAGCGCTGGAAGGCATACGTTCCCTTGAGTGCAACTTCAATCCAAAAGCAAGAACCTACAACCCCCATTTTCATGTGCTGGTAAGGTCCAGACAAATGGCGGAGGCAATAAAGCAGGAATGGCTTATAAGGTTCCCGAAAGTTCATGCCCGACCCTACGCTCAACATATAAGAAAAGTGGAGGATATGACGAAGGACCTCATTGAAACTATTAAGTATGGGAGCAAGATTTTCACGGAACCAGACCTAAGAAGGAAAGAAGCCAAGGGAGAAAGTAGGTATGTCTATGTTTCCGCCCTTGATAACATTCTAACGGCAATGGCCGGTCGACGAATATTTGACCGCTTTGGCTTCAATCTGCCTCCTAAGGAAAGTAAGTCGCCAAACGAAAGACATTTGATTGAATACAATATATGGAGCTATGAACCTAGGACTTCCGATTGGGTAAATTTAGAAACAGGAGAGACTTTAACGGGTTTTCTGCCTTCCAAAGAACTGAGCATACTTTTGAAGACGCAAATTGATAAGGATTTGCAATGACTTCCTCCTTCACCTTATCGCACTTTGCTTCTCAAGTTAAGTAGGTAGTGAAACCCACTAGTCTTCAATTCGGTCCTATTTTTTGAGTGCTCCACCATTGCCGAGGCTGAAATTAGTCCCAGATTAACCAGAATTAATATTGCTTTGGGGATATCGGTAATAGAAAGCAGAAGAGGTGAATATGAAAATGGATTCTTTAGTTCGTTTAGAATTTTAGCGCCAAGTCCATGATCAATCGACTTCATCTTTCTTGATAGATCGTTAACCTGTGGGATGACGAACTTGTTCAAGTAGTGTGTCGCATTAAAATCCTGAATATCAATTCTCGCCAACTCGTATTCAAGTTCACTCATTTTTTGATTCAAGCCAAGCAACTCATCCCGGGCACGGAACTTGGCCTCAAGAACATCTCCTATTGATAATTTCGATATGTTAGGCAGGTATATTTTGAGGAGCTCAATGCTCGCCTTTGGTAAATTCATTTTTGATGAACCTGTTTGCGTGTGAAATCCATCAGTCCCGTTGAGTTGTTCCTTCACACGATTGTCGATGGCTTCGCTTGTAGTTAGAACCGTTTGTCCCTCTCCAATATATTGCACAATTCTATTTGCTTGTATGAATACGTAGTAGGGTATGTCTTCAACATGAGAATGAGCAAAAAATTCCTTGTCGTTCTTTCTCAATTCTTTCATTGAGTCGAAATTCTTGTCTAGTAAGGACAATTCCTCAACATACTCACCTTTGATTTCATATTTTGCCGGTCCAATTCGAGGGATTTGAGCCACCTTCTTTTGCGATCCGTCTGGCTGAACTTGATATATTGTGTACCCAGATTTGTATAAGTCGTAAATGGATTTGTATGACGGGTATTCATAAAATCTCCCAGGCAAATGATCAATCAAATCATTTTTCACTTCAACAATTCCTTCATTTTCTAAGATAGCTAATGCACTCCTGTAGTGCTCATCTATATAAGGGTGCTCAACCAGAACCTTTTCCTTTCTTCCTTTGATGTGAATGCCATCTGGGGGTGGAATTAAGGAAATGATCAAGTTGCCAGGAATGAAGACCTTGTCGAAATACAGTGAAACAAGTTTGAGGTCGTCGATAAAATCAACGGTGCAATGAGAGACGAATGAAATGGTTCTCTGGCCTGCCATAGATTTAGTCTAATGTCAAAGGGAAAGAACTATGTGGGGAAGTGACCTCGCTGGAAGGGCTAACTGTTCATATTGTTTTAAAAATGTTTTAAAGCAATAACAAGACTATTCGATCACTAATTGTAACTGTTTGATTATCAATGTGGGGGCTGAGGGGTTCGAACCCCCGACCCTCTGCTTGTAAGGCAGATGCTCTGAACCAGCTGAGCTAAGCCCCCTTCCTAATTTTAGGACTGCAAAGGTAAGTGAGAAATCGTATCGAGCAAAAAGAACAGTTTTTATACGGATGCCCAGCATATCGCCTCCATTGAATATCTAAGGCATTTGAATTAAGCACGGAAGGAACCTGGAAAATTATAGACCAATTCGCTGCGACAACCGGGACCATTTATTCCTGGCGGCAAAGTTTGCCCAGGTACCATCCATCACCATCATTATCGTATAGACAACAATAGTTGTTACATTTACGCTTATGGGGTTAGAGCAGGATATCAAGCAGGATAAATTTGAAAATGAATTTCAAAAAACAGC
>JAYWDR010000250.1:0-15562 GCA_043779735.1 Cyclobacteriaceae bacterium
CTGATCTGATAATCTGCTGGTAGCAGATTTGTGAAGGAATACTTTACCATATTTTGTATGCTTCGCTGCAACTTGCCCTGCCCGTCCAGTAATTGTATGAGGTAGTTTGGCTCCTTGGTGATAGTTTGTACAAATAGAATCCCGGCATCTTCTGGCCACTGGATGCTAATAGGAACAATCAGTTTTTTAGTACTGTCTCCTTCTATAGAATACACAAATCCGTTTCCTGCCTGAAGTGTTAGTTCAGGATCCTTTTCTTCTTTAAATATCTTTTTGTCTATTTCTTTCGAAATGGTGATCTTTTTTTGCTTAGAGTTTATCGAAATATTTTCCTTTGAGATCGCGACTCGGTGAAGTGAATCCAAATTAATGAATAGGCTGTCGAAGTTGATAGTGGAGACCGGCTTGTTGAAATCCATGACGGTTATGAATTTGCCGGTTTCAGGATCTACGGCTGGAGTTCCCAAGGACCATTTAAAGTTCTCCTTTATTGGTTTGGCATTGGTCTTCTTGATATAGAAAATGGTATCAACCCTGGTGTCAATACTATCGGACGCAAACAAGTGAATTTTGATACTATCCCCAAGAGTATCGGGATTCCAGAGATTTATTTCTGTTTGGTTACCCCCAAAAGCATTCGTCACGTCCTGGTTTGCTTCAAGAGTATAGTCAGTGATGTATTTGTTGAAACGGACGCGTGTGACATTGCCGATATTCCGTATGGCCGTCACTTTCAAGGACCTTGAATCTAAAATGATTAATCCTATGTTAAGCGAATCAATATGGTTTTCCAACATAAGCTTCTTTGCAATAAACCCATATCGCTCGGAGCGACTTTCGACTTTTAGGTTCTTATTCTTGTCATCGAATGCGTATATGTAGTATTGTCCATCTTTCAGATTTTCCAATGAGAATAACCCTTTCTTATCGGTCTTGGTAAAATAGTGTGGGGTGTCGCGAAAAATGTCGAATGTATCCTGGGAGAAAATCGCGACAGTAATTTTTTCTACAGGTATCCCCTTCAGCAACTCCTGAACTGTGCCGGAAATTCTGAGTGAGTCGATTGTTGCGCCGGTGCTAAAAGCGAGTTTAAGATTGGTCGGGCTGTTGCTCTCAGTAATGTCCTGAACGCCTTCCCTGAAGAGTATGGTATACGTGGTACTATCTTTCCAGCCTTCTTTGGAAGTGATGAAAAGCCTTGTTTGTTTGGCTGTGATTTCGATTTCCTTTCCTGGTGAAGGACTTATGATAATCTCTTCTTTTGGGTTGTGGATTTTGATTAGCTCGTCAAAGGTCAGCTCTACTGTCTTTCCTTTGAAATTCAGCTGTTTGTTTGTTGGTGTGGAACGGAGAAGCGCCGGCGGCCTTTCGTCTTTGGGTCCTCCATTGGGAGTTTTGAGGTTTGCGCAAGCCGCCAAAAGCAAATAGAAGATCAGGACGGGAAAGGACCTTATTTTCATTTCTGCACCAGGTAAATCATACTTGAGTAGTTATTGTCGTACTCTGCCCTTGCATTGGATCGATAAGCTGTTTTGATCGCATTGGCAACATTTGAGAGGGTATTCTTTCCATCAATCCCATTTCTTTCACTGAGTAAACTAACATAGTACGCATCGAGCTTCATTGGAATAACGTGCTTCACCTTCAATCCAGCGTTTTCTACTAATCTGCTCATATTCTGTCTAGAAAAGTGCCAAACGTGACGCGGAACATCATATCCGGCCCACCTGTCTTTATAGTAGGATGCATCCGAGCATTGCCAGTTAGGTACCGCTATAAAAATGATGCCATGATCCGCTAATTTTTCCTTTAACACCGCAAGGGTTGCATCTAAGTCATAGATGTGTTCCAACACATGCCATAATGTAATTACATCGAATTTTTGACGTGGAAGTTTCTCCAGTGATTCTTCTACTCGAATGTTCTGCTCAGTGGCTTGGAGTCTGGCTTCAACAGATGGCTCCACTCCAAATACTTCAACTCCGCATTGTTTGCAATGGAGAAGAAAACTTGCTGTACCACAACCTACATCCAACAGTGTATTATTAGTAAGATAGGGTTTGATTAAAGAGAGCTTCCATTTAAGTGTGAAGTACCTCACTATCACATAGATATGACCAATTAGGCCTTTGGCAGCCCTCTGATGAGAAATGTATTGAGATGACTTATAGTATGCGGGCACCGATGCTTGTATCGGCCGAGGATTTGTTAGAAGCATTTTACAGTTGCTACACTTTTCCACATGAAACAATTCGCCGGTCACGGTGTGATCTTTACATAATAAGAAAGGCTGAAATGATTTTCCTTTGCAGATCGGGCAATACTCTACTTTTTCAAGTGACATTACTTGCCAAGATAAACAGTCAGGATTGAAACATCTGCAGGAGAGACGCCGCTGATGCGAGACATTTGTCCAATCGTTGCTGGACGAAACTTCTTTAGTTTTTCGCGAGCTTCGCTTGAAAGAGCCTTCACGCGGTCGTAGTTGAAATCAGAGTGTATCCGATAGTCATCCAGGCTTTCTATTTTTTCAGCCATTTGTTGCTCGCGCTCTATGTATGGCTGATATTTTACAACAATTTCCGCTTGCTCTGCTATTTCTTGGGAGAACCGTCCGATGAGTTCCTTTAAAGAGGGATGCAATTCTTGTAATTCCTTTGTACCTATTTCAGGACGTTTCAAGAGATTTGAGAGAGAGCTTTTCTCTCTGATAGGAGATGAATTAATGCGCGCCAAGCCATCATTAATTTCTCCTGGTGAGACTTTTATTAGGGAGAACTCTTGAAGAATACTTTTTAGACTGATTTTTTTTTCATTGAGTGCCACCAATCTCTCATTGCTGGCAAGGCCGAGGGCATGCCCTTTTTCAGTTAGGCGTAAATCCGCATTATCCTGGCGCAGGAGAATTCTGTACTCAGCACGAGAAGTGAACATGCGATAAGGTTCAATAGTCCCCTTCGTCACCAAGTCATCTATTAAGACACCGATGTATGCTTCTGAGCGCTTGAGCACGAATGGCTCTTTTGCTAAAACTTTATTATGCGCGTTGATCCCTGCCACTAGACCTTGGCAAGCAGCTTCTTCATATCCGGTTGTGCCGTTAATTTGACCAGCAAAGTACAGACTATCAATTAGTTGCGTTTCCAGTGTGGGCCTCAATTGCGTTGGCGGGAAGTAGTCATATTCTATGGCATACCCAGGCCTGAACATACGGGCATTTTCGAAGCCAGGGATCTTTGTCAACGCCTTATGTTGAATATCTTCCGCCAGAGAGGTGGAAAATCCATTCACATAAATTTCGATGGTGTTCCAACCTTCTGGCTCAACAAAGATCTGATGGCGATCGCGTTCGGCGAATCGATTAATCTTATCTTCAATAGATGGACAATAACGTGGGCCCAGGCCCTGAATTCGTCCTTGAAACATGGGTGACTTATCGAATCCCTTTGCCAATTCGCTGTGGACATTATCGTTCGTGTATGTGATCCAACAGCTAAGCTGTTTTTTAATTGTTTTGGAAGAATCCAGGAATGAGAATTTTCCTGGGTTCTCATCTCCTTTCTGTTCTTCCATTCTGGAGTAATCCAATGATCGGCCATCAACCCTAGGTGGAGTGCCAGTCTTCATCCTTCCAGACTCAAAACCTAACTGAACCAGGCTCTCTGTAAGGCCAGTAGATGCTTTTTCTGCAGTTCGCCCGCCGCCGAAGTTTTTTTCACCTATGTGGATTTTTCCATTTAGGAAGGTTCCGTTGGTAAGAACAACTGATTTAGATCTAATTTCTATGCCTAAGGCAGTTTTTATACCCACAGCTCTCTTTTCTTCAACAAGTATTTCTGAGACCATTTCCTGCCAGAAATCAAGGTTGGGAGTTCTTTCAAGCATCAGTCTCCATTCTTCAGAAAACCGCATTCTATCGTTCTGGGTCCTTGGGCTCCACATGGCGGGCCCTTTGGATCGATTGAGCATCCTGAATTGTATCATTGTCTTGTCTGAGACAATGCCAGAGTAGCCACCCAGGGCATCAATTTCTCTCACAATTTGGCCTTTCGCCACGCCTCCCATGGCTGGGTTGCATGACATTTGACCAATCGTAGTCATATTCATAGTCACCAATAGGACTTTGGAGCCCATATTGGCTGCCGCCGCTGCAGCCTCACAGCCTGCATGGCCTGCGCCCACCACTATTACATCGTATTCAGGAAACATGGTCTAATTGATGCGTTCCATGTGGAACGATACTGTTTTTGGGTGGTTATTAGTTTCACGTGGAACTTATTGCCACAAAGATAGGCAAGCTTCTTCTTTCCTTCGCATTTGAGCTTTCTGGTGCGGCCGCTTGTCATCATACCCCAGAAAATGGAGCAGACCGTGAACTATTACTCTTCGCAATTCTATTTCAAATGGTTGATCATATTTTATAGAATTTTCCAAGACCCTGGGTACACTGATATAGATTTCTCCGTTGATCTTGCCCTTCTCAGTGTAATCAAAAGAGAGGATATCAGTAAACGTTACATGCTTGAGGTATTGGCCATTTAGCGCAAGCAGAAAGTCGTCTGAACAGAATATGTAATTCACAGAATCCAACATGCGACCCTCCTTTCGACAGACGGCCCTTAGCCAATTGGCTGTTTTTCGTTGATGGGAAAGCTTAAATGTGGGTAATTCTGAAAAGAACTTGATGCTAGTGCTAGGCATTCATATAAAAACTTAACTCTACTACCCTACCTCCATCTAAAAAGGCCACTTCGTCTGACAAGTGCTTCATAAGGAAAATACCCCGGCCGCCTGGCTTTTCAAGGTTTTCAGGTGCAGTAGGATCAGGTATATTTTGATAGTCGAATCCTAATCCAACATCTTCGACTCGAAATTTAACGGTTGAGGCATCTAGAAAAAGTGACAAGCAGACATTCTTGGAAGAGTCACTTTTGCTGCCATGCTTGATGGCATTATTCACAGCTTCAGTGACCGCAATCATGATGTTACCGTATATGTCATCGTCAAGTTGGAATTGCTCCTTGGCATTGTCTATGAAGCTTTCTATCATTCTGATGTTTTCTGAGAGCGCCGGTATCTCGATCCTTATGTTATTCATAGATTGTTTTACTTCTGATTGCCAAGTCGCTTAAAATACTCATTTACCTCCCTTTTATAATATGGGTAAAGCCTTGGGGGGATCGTCTTGAGCAATTCTACTTCTTTTTCTTTTAAACGTAAATATTCTTCAAATGCTTTCGGAATTTCTTTCTGATAATCCTTAGCTGTTTCTCCTTTTCGTTCTTCATCCAGTTCTTGTTCACGCATTGATTTTTCTGATTCCAGCAATCTCGTCAAGATTTCTTTTTGTCTCCGAATGGTCTGTTCTGTTATCTGCTTGTTAACGAGATCGAGTTCAGTTTGCTCCATCTTGCCAGGCAAGTCATTGCCCAATGGCTTTCCTCCTTCTTGCTTTAATTTCTCCTGCATATCTCGTAAGGCTCGCCGAATCCGCTCTTGTTCAGCAGCCATCTTTGCTAGACCTTCTGACAATTGCCGACCGCTCTTTCCGCTATTCTTGATTTGCTCGATTTGTTGATTGAGCTTTTGCTGCATCTCCCCCAGGCTCTTCTGACCTTTTTGTTTTTTACCTTTGCGTATTGATGATGGCGTTGCATTGGCCATCATACCCATCATCATTTCGAAGTGATCATTTAGCATCAATGCGAGATTATTGATGCTGGTCATAGATAACTGCATATCGGTGCTTGCGTTGCTCTTTTTTCTTTCCTTAATATTTTCAACGGCTTTGTCGAGATGACCATTGAGTGCTCCAATCTCCCGTGTCACCACACTGCCCATGAATGGATCCTTCTTAGCAAGAGCTAACAAGCTGTCCTCCAGTACTTTAGAATCATCTTGGATCTTCAATTGGTTTTGCGAAAGCTGTACGTACTTTGGATCACTCTGTTGAATAGCATTAAAATCTTTGATGAGAGATTCCTGGTCGAATGAAAGTTTTATGAGGCCGTGAATAATCTGTCGCAGTGATTCCAGATTTTGCTCATCGATTTCCATTTCCATGGAACTCTGCATGCTCTCAAGCTGCTGCTCCATTTGCTTCATTTTTTCCCTTGCTTGCTTTTGTGGCGTCGTGGCCTTTTTGGGGTTGCGCTGGTCGAGCGCCTCCTTACTCTGCTTCTCAAGGTCCTTCATCTGGTCGATTTCTTCCTGCGATGGCGCGTCCTTAGATTTATTCAACGGCTCTCCCAGTTTGTTTAACTCATCGATTGTTTTCTGGAATTCATTGGCCTCCTCATTCAGTTCTTCCTGTTCTTTGGCTAGCTGCTCCTCATTGGCTTGCTCCTTCTTGCTTTCCTCCGGCTCTGCTCCCGTTTGGTCAGCTTTCTTTTCTTTTGATTCCTTTTTCTCGCCAGCTAGTTCCTGAGTTTTTTCAAGAATTTCCTCCTGCTTCTCTCCCTGCTCTTTTATTTCCTCAATTGCCTGATCAAGTTTATAATCGTATTGCAGCTGTTTGAAAAGCTCAAGGGTGCGCTCCAACTCCTTTTCTATGTTAATTTCCTGACGATCTATTTTTTCCAGCATTTTCTGTATTTGGGAAGGGTCTTGATTTTCCTTTAGCATTTTTTCCAGTTCCTCGAATAGCTTTTTGGTTTCCTCATCCAACAGTTCATTCATCAACTTCTGAATTTGTTCGGATTTTTCGCGTATCCGCTCATTCTGTTCAGAAAGCGCGTCCTTCTTTTCTTCCAGCATCTTGTTTTGTTCCTTCAATTGTTCGACCAACTGATCAAGACTTTTCTTTTGTTGAAGAAGGTCTTCAAGCATCTTTCTGTCCTGCCAGTCAAGGCTTTGCTTGCCTTTGAGTTTTTGTTCGGCCTCTTCGATAGACTCCTTGAGCGATTTGGCTTTAGAAAGACTCCGTTTGATTTCGCTTTCCGTTGAAGATTGAGAACGCTTGATTTCTGCCTTGAATTCTTCAGCTCCTGGTAATTCGAATTGGTAGGCCGATGACTTGGTGGATTTCCGCCCATGAACACCATCATTATCCCACACCTCAAGAAAGTATTGTAGGCGATCCCCTGGGCTTAGGTGTATTGAATCAAGTTTCCAATCAAAATAAAAATTCTGCTGCGATTGCTGAATATCAATGCGGATTGACAGGGACCTTGACAGCTCCTCTTTGGTTTTGCTGGTCACCTGATAGTGAAGTTCGAGCTTTGAGAGGCCATAGTCATCCTGAATGTTACCTGCCAGAATAATCGACTTGAACAATACAGAGTCTTTCAGGTGCTGTACTACGAGTGTGGGATACTGATCTTTTATTACATCTATGTGATAGGCGATGCGATCCTTATTCTTGCCGTTGTCATTTGCTAGTGTAATCGAATAATCATCGGGAGTAAAGAAGCCCTTACTGTATGTAAACAATTGATTATCTGATTGTTGCATTGGAACTTGTTCCTTGTCTGTCGAGAAAAAAATTGAGGCTTGCTGGACGTGGGCACCATTCACTGTCCATTTAATCTTTGTTCCTTCTGGTATTTCAAGGTTGCCCGCATTGACAAGTTCTTGTGGGGGTCTGCCTATATACCGAGGGAATTGGAGCAGCACATTGAGATTCAGCATTTCGGGCCTGTTCACTATTTTGATGGCGAATGGACTTGAATAAAAGCCGGCCGCTTCAATTTGGAAATTGAAGTCCTTTTGTAACTTTTCAAAAGTATATGAAAACTCCCCGGTCTTTATACTTTCCATCTTCACCCGCTGCTGGCCGGCTACGAGGTACGCCGCATCGGGAATCGCCTCGCCGTTTAGTTGAACATGCAACACAAAATCTTCATTGAGGAACGATACAAGTTTCTGGTTTTGAATGGTGAAAGCGAAAGGCGCCTGAGGAGAAAACTCCTGGTTGAAGTGAATGATGCGATCAGCGCTCTGTGTAAAGATCTTTTGGTTTAAAAGAAAGATTGTGGCAAATAGAGCAAAGGGTATGGCGAGGTATATTAGGTAACGTTTGTTCTCACGAAGGTCTACAATAGTTTCAAAAGAAAAATTTTCAAAGATGGAGGCCTTCTGTTCAAGACTTGCCTCAAGTAAAGGGCCATGATTTCTAGTTGAAGAAGAGAGTTGCAAATAATTTAGCAACCGGTCCTGAATGGTTGGAAAGTGCTGCCCTATAATAACAGCGCTTTGTTCCTTTCCGATGCCCTTTCCTGAAAGCCACCAAGCTAATGGGTCAAGCAAGAAGCTTACCAGGCAACCCCCAACAGCACCGAAGAAGAGTACAAACAGAGAAAGTCTGATTCCTTTGCTAAGCCATAGATTGTACTCGATCAAAGAGGCCATAAGGAAGTAGGCCAACAACAACGCCAGTGAGAGAATGGTACCCCTCAAGAATAAATTGAGGTAATACTTCTTGCGAAAAGAGGCGATTTTCTCATCAACAATCTTAACCTGGTTCTGCATGCTTAATGAAAACGAAAGTAATACATGGTAGGTTTAAACATCAATAAATATAAGCAGTGGTATGTTGGATTCAAGAAGGAATTCTACCTACTATAAACTACCCTTTAGTCTGGGGGGGTCCATTCAAACTCTTTTTCAAAGTACTCCAGCACATGCATCTTTAGTAGCTTTTCCTGTTCAAGAAGGTCAAATCGCGGGAGTTGCTTAATAAGTTTCCAATGTGGCCAGCCTTCGCTATCAAGGCCTTCTAGTGTGTAATACCCTGAATAACTGAGGACCTTACAAATGGCGATATGCATTAGATCCTGTTTTTCCTCTTTGGTGAAAAGTTGGTGCCCCTTGCCAAGTTCCTGCACGCCAATGAGAAAAAGCACACCGTTCATATCCTTTGGGACTTGGCCAAGCATTCGCTCTATTTCACGTAAAAGTGCATACCAATGCTTCTCAAGCTCAAGGTCGCGTTTAAACATGTTGCAAGGCCTCCCAATATTCAAAAGCCCTGCGCAAATGAGGAATTACGATTGAACCACCAATCAAAGTGGCAACCCCCATCGCTTCATTTACTTCTTTGGTATTAAAGCCCACTTCTTGGCATTTCCCTAGGTGATACTTTACGCAATCATCGCATCGAAGCACTAGAGAACAGGTAAGGCCGATAAGTTCCTTAGTCTTTACGTCCAAAGTACCTGGTGCATAGGCGTTGGTATCCAGGTTGAAAATTCTCTTGAGAATAAGGTTATCAGCATCCGCTATTTTTTCATTCATCCTGGCGCGGTAATCATTGAATTGTTTTACGATGTCCATGTGCTTAAATTTTCACTCAAATATCCAGCTACCGGGGTAGGAAATCAAATGGCACTATCAAATACAATCCTTGAAGATTTCATTTTGCTGTTTTTTCCACGCGTTTGCATGGCGTGTGCCGGTCCAATGATGAAAGGAGAGGACATTCTTTGTACCGGCTGTATTAGCGATCTTCCAAAAACAAACTATCATTTGGTGCAGGACAACCCCGTGAAGAACAGGCTTGCCGGCCGGCTGCCACTCAGGCATGGATGGGCTTTCTTGAGGTTCCGCAAAAGTGGCATCGTTCAGCATTTACTCCACCAACTGAAGTACAACCAACATCCTGAGATTGGTGTAAGGCTCGGTCTTGCATATGGTTTGGATCTTGTCCATTCAGGGTTTGCCAAAGAGTTTGATTTGATCATTCCTGTTCCGTTGCACGCTTCTCGTAAGAGGCAGCGTGGATACAACCAAAGCGCAAAATTTGCAGAAGGTCTTAGCCGAGCGATGAATATCCCGTGGGACGAATCAGTATCGGTTCGAATTCAATCCTCCAACACACAGACCAATAAATCAAAAGCAGAGCGATGGGAAAATGTTAAGGATGTATTTTCTGTAGATGTTCGTTCAAAAGTGGACGGCAAGCGCATATTGCTCGTGGACGATGTTATCACTACAGGAGCAACGTTGGAGGCTTGCGGTCAGCACCTTGTTTACTGCGGATGCGGTGAGTTGAGCGTAGCATGCCTGGCCGAGGCACAATAGAATAAACACAACCGGGATATTTGAAATCCCCAAAATTATTTTGGTCTTGCAGGCTCCAGACAGGTCCAAATCTATGGGGTGGCGCTCAATAAAAAGGCCCTTTAAGTATGCTTAAAGGGCCTTTTATTACTATTTTTTCAGTTAATAGTTCGAGCCAGCACGAATCATTGCACAACGGAATCCGATGGTGGCAGTTGCAGAATCCTGATCAAGGTATCTGCGTGTACCAGGCGACATCCAGTAAGCAACATCTTTCCACGAACCACCCTTGTACACGCGAGCCTTATCAGTAATCAGAGAGGTAAAGCCTAGAGGGTTTTTCTCAACGTCGCTGTTATAAAATTTTGCCTCATCCAAAAATCCATCACGGCGAATAGGATTGAGGTCATCAAAATCTTGGAAAGAAAGTGGACGATAAACATCCATCACCCATTCGCTCACGTTGCCAGCCATGTTGTAGAGCCCGTAATCATTTGGAGGAAATTCGTAGATATATGAAGTAATAAGTGCTCCGTCATTCAATCGACCTGCGATACCTGCATAGTCACCACGACCCCTCTTAAAGTTTGCAAGGAAAAATCCCATTTGCTTTCCATATGGATTGCGAAGTGCGTGCCCATCCCACGGATAGATCCGCTGGTGCGTTTGCATTTCTTCCAGCCACTGTGTACCAATGAGTGCTTGCGCGGCATATTCCCACTCAGCCTCAGTTGGCAAGCGATACGCAGGAATGACCACACCGGACTCCAGCGGAATTCTACCACCAGCTGGAACTTCAGGAAGATCTAGCCCCGATTCTTTCATCAATTGTTGATTAACAGCGGTCGTGCGCCACTTTGCATAATTGGTGGCTTGGGTCCAACTAACACCCACAACAGGGAAGTAGCGGAAACCAGGATAGCGCAGATAGTGGTCAACGTAGGGATCATTAAAGGCCAACTTTCCCACCCAAACCAATGTATCGGGCAGTGAGGCTTGGTAGACTTCTTGCGAAGAATCCTTAGCCAAGTAATGCATGTATTCCAGCCAGTGTAAATTGGCAATTTCAGTTTCGTCCATATAAAACGACGCCACAGACACAGTCCGTTCAACGTTGTCACGATAGGACATCACATCTTCTTCAAATGAACCCATAATGGCACGTCCTCCCTCAACAAAGACGGTATTCGGAGCATCTGGCTGGCCTTCAAAATCCTTTACCTGAAAACCGCCCGTTTCCTCGTCGTTATACTTAAGGTTTGTAGCGGTACTCAACTGGCCCGGGTTGATGGCTGTCGGTTTTCCATTCTTCTTACCTGGTAGCAGGGAACATGCCGCTATCAGAACTGTGCCGCCAACTACTACTAAAAGGCCTTTTATTTGCTTCATTTTATCTATTTTATTGACTAAAGCAACCGCTAATATAAAGAGATAATTCTGTGTTTTCCAATGAGTAGCAATTTATTGATAAATCCTTAATGAAGGTGAAAATCACAAATACAGCACATAAATGGTTTTTTCCTTAACGGCGATCACCATAAAAGATTGTGAAAGGCCCCTGTTTACCGGACAACTATTTGAAAGAATTTGATTTGGTAGCAGTTGCATGTACCACCAGGGGCTCAAGGATTTTTAAAGCTGCCTCTACGGAATTCATATTATCGATATATAATGTGGGGCGCCCGGACTGCTCTTTTAGCCGGCATTGTTTGGTGTGCGTTTGGGCAAAAGTGAGGATAGAGCCAAAGACGTCGGACTTAAAGTAGGCTTCGTTGTTGGTGATGAATGTAGCCCGCATACGGTTATTTTTTAGGCTTATTTTTTCAAAACCCAGGCGTTCACCAGCCCAACGAATTCTCACTGTATCAATTAGCTGGGTGACAGAAGGGGGCACTTCACCGAAACGATCTTTTATCGAGGCGGCATATTGTTGGAGACTTTCATCATCTTTCAGGCTGTCGAGCGTAGAATAAAGTTGAAGACGTTCCCTTATGCTGGTAACGTAGTACTCCGGAATAAGAATTTCAAGATCGGTTTCAATGATACAATCGGGAACAATAGATCGAGCCTTTTCAGAAAGTTCTTCTGTGAACAAGTCTTTAAATTCGTTCTCCTTCAATTCTTGAATGGCATCATCCAATATTTTGTGATAGGTATCGAAGCCAAGATCGTTGATGAATCCACTTTGCTCAGCACCCAGCAAATTTCCTGCACCGCGAATATCAAGATCTCGCATTGCCACTTTGAATCCATCACCCAGTTCTGAGAATTCTTCGAGGGCCGCGAGCCTTTTACGCGAGTCGGAAGTAAGTAGAGAGGCTGGAGGAGTAAGCAAGTAGCAAAAAGCTTTCTTGTTGGAGCGGCCCACCCGACCCCGCATCTGATGCAAATCGCTAAGACCAAACATATGTGCCTGATTGATAATGATTGTGTTTGCATTCGGAATATCGAGACCCGACTCAATAATATTGGTGGATACCAACACATCATATTCACCTTCAATAAAACGCATCATTACTTTCTCCAGTTTGTCACCTTGCATTTGTCCATGGGCAATGCCGATGCGTGAATCCGGGACCAGCTTATAGATGACATTGGCGATGCTTTCAATGTCACTTACACGGTTGTGAACAAAAAATACCTGCCCACCTCTCCGAATTTCATGACTTACTGCATCTCTAATAATTTCCTCATTATAGGAATGCAGTTCAGTAGTTACGGGCTGACGATTGGGGGGTGCTGTGGCGATAATGCTGAGGTCCCGTGCACCCATGAGTGAAAAGTGAAGCGTCCGGGGTATGGGCGTGGCCGTAAGCGTCAGCACATCGATATTAACTTTCAGCTCCTTTAACCTGTCTTTTACTTTCACACCAAACTTCTGTTCCTCGTCAACTACCAACAGTCCGAGGTTATTAAACTCCACATCCTTGCTCACGATACGATGCGTACCAATAAGTAAATTGACTTTTCCTGCTTTTGTTTCACTTAATATTTCCTTGATCTGCTTTTCAGACTTGAATCGGGACACATACTCAATCTTCACCGGGAAGTTTGCCAGCCGTTCTGAGAATGTACGGTAGTGTTGCATCGCGAGTATGGTGGTGGGAACCAACACAGCAATTTGTTTGCCATCAGCTGTAGCCTTGAAGGCAGCCCGGATGGCTACTTCCGTCTTTCCAAACCCTACATCTCCGCAGACCAGACGGTCCATCGGATGAGGGCTTTCCATATCTTTCTTTACATCTTCGGTTGCACTAGCCTGATCGGCGGTGTCTTCGTAAATAAAGGAAGCCTCAAGCTCCGCCTGGAGGAAACTATCAGGAGAGAACCCAAAACCGGGAGCCTTCTTACGCTTCGCATACAACTCGATGAGTTCGCGTGCGATGTCCTTGACCTTACTCCTGACTTTTGCCTTTTTATTTTCCCATTCATCAGAGCCCAGCTTACTTATCACCGGTGGCGCGCCCTCCTTACCTGAATATTTTGAGATTTTGTGAAGAGAATGGATGCTGGCATAGAGCATATCGTTGTCGCGGAAGACTAATCTCACAGCCTCTTGCTCTTTCCCGTTCACTTCTTTTTTTTCGAGGCCGGCAAACTTGCAGATACCATAGTCAATGTGGGTGACAAAGTCACCTGGCTGTAATGTTTGTAAATCGCGAAACGTGAGCGCCTTGGATTTGCTGAACTTTTCCTTTGCCCGGAAGCGATGGTAGCGGTCAAAAATCTGGTGATCGGTATAGCATACTATTTTCAACGAATGGTCTATAAACCCCTGGCGCAAGGGAAATTCCAATGACTGGAAGGTCAGGTCAGGCTGTATCTCTTCAAAAATTCCGCCTAGCCGTTCAAGCTGTCGCGGCTGTTCTGATGTAACGAAATTGGAATAACCCTGTAGTTGGTGATCGATTAGATTTTTTGCGAGCAGGTCAAAATTTTTATTGAACGATGGCTGGGGGGATGACCGGAACTCAAATGTTTGCGAGGCCGTGAAATGAAAACGGCTGCCGAATTCAATAATTGAAAGCGAAGAGAGCTGTCTGAGGAAAGAGGCAGATGACTCAAATAGATGGCCAGGCTCAAGCGCCAACCGGACACTTCCGCTTTCATGAATGATTTTGTCAAAACTGCTGCTAGCTTTTTCAAAGCACTTGTCCAGTATGTCGGTCGTAAGTTGTGTGTCTTTCATCCACAGCCTGGTGGAAGAATTCATAAATTCAAGGAGCGATTGGCGGTCTTCCTGTACAAGCCGGGTTTGCACGTTAGGCATCAGGCTTACCTTGTCCCAAACCTCTACAGAAAGTTGTGAGCCGGGATCGAAGCTTCGAATACTGTCTACCTCATCACCAAACAATTCTATGCGATAGGGCAGCTCGTGAGCGAATGAAAACACGTCGATAATGCCACCCCGCACGGCAAACTGCCCCGCCTCGTAAACAAAGTCAGTTTTTTCAAAATCATAGGTATGGAGAAATTCTTCCAGGAATTCACGGTCCAGTTTTTCCTTAGTCTGTACTACAAACGTGTTGCTTGCCAGTGATTTCTTAGTAATCACTTTTTCTGATAGAGCCTCTGGATAGGTGATGATGATCTGCGCTCCGGGGTGGGCACTAAGGTGGCTCAAGGCCTCGGCCCTCATAAGTACATTAGCATTTTCGGTCTCATCATATTCGTATGCCCGTTTATAGGACATAGGGAATAAAAAGACTTCTTTCTCACTTAGTAGGTTTTGAAGATCGTTGGAAAAGAAGGCTGCCTCGTCTTTGTCCTGGAGTACTACCAGGTGGCTTGCCCTCACACTTTTGTAAACAGCCGCGATAATGATAGCATCCAGGCTGCCGGTAAGCCCCTTGAGCCGAATTGTTCTTGAAGTGGACGTGCGAATCCCCTCGGCCAGGTTTTGCACCAGGCTATCCGATTTGTACAGAGATAGAAAATCAACCGCCCTCAAGAAACCAATCAAAGAAGGTCGCAAAAGTACCGGAAGGAGCGCCCCGCTCCAAATTCAAAAAATGAAGATTTCACAGCGGATAAGGCGATGATTATTTACAGGTTATCTTGTCTAACTTTGATTCCTTGTGAAGTACGTAGAAATCCTTATCCTTTTTCTCACCATCACGTGTATGTTGTTCATGACCATTGGGCTGATCAGACCATGGGCCATGTTGTGGTGGGAAGATGTGCAAAACAGACTTAAGGTGATAAAGGTATACGGCTCATTGGCTATTGTCTTCGGCGTGGTATACGTTGTAATAAAATCGTTTTTGCAACCGTGAAGACAACATTAATTTTTTTGGCGAGTTTATCGATCGTAGCCTGTACCCAGACAAAAAAGGAAACTTCAGCTTCAGAGGCAAGAACAGTCGGGCTACCGGCATTTATGATGACCTTGACATCCGGGGAAGCGCTAATGACCAATACGCTTCCAGGCCGTGTCGTTTTGATTTTCTACAATCCCGCGTGTGACCACTGCCAGCGTGAGGCAGAAGCCATCAGAACAGGATTGGGCGTATTCCAAAACTATTCCCTTTATTTCATTGCCGCAAACTCACTGGAAGAAATT
>JAYWDR010000251.1:0-5885 GCA_043779735.1 Cyclobacteriaceae bacterium
GGGACCGGGACCAGCAACTAGTAGCTAGCAAACGGAAGCCCAGCTTACGCGAGACGCTTCGGCTGGCAAAGCAGTATCCTCTATCCACTATCTTTGTCCTGCATGGAATTCCGCATTGTATCCAAAGACCCACAATCTCACGCAAGGACGGGCACGATCACCACCGACCATGGTGACATCCCTACTCCTATTTTCATGCCGGTTGGAACAGCTGGCTCTGTAAAAGCCGTCCATCAGCGCGAGCTGGAGCAGGATATCGATGCGAAGATTATCCTTGGCAATACGTACCATCTTTATCTCCGCCCTGGGCTTGATGTCCTCACCAAGGCTTGCGGACTCCATCGCTTCATTGGGTGGAATCGACCTATCCTCACTGACAGTGGCGGCTACCAGGTTTATTCATTGGCAGATAACAGAAAGATCACCGAAGAGGGCGTAACCTTCAGATCCCATATCGACGGCTCAACGCATTTCTTCAGTCCAGAAGGGGTAATGGATATTCAGCGTAAAATTGGGGCTGATATCATTATGGCCTTTGATGAGTGCACACCTTATCCTTGCGAATATTCGTATGCAAAAAAATCACTGCGCATCACCCACGACTGGCTGGGTAGAGCCGTGAAACACTTTCACACTACGCTACCTCCCTATGGTTATGAGCAGGTGCTTTTCCCCATTGTTCAAGGCAGCGTGTACTCCGATTTAAGAAAAGAGTCAGCAGAATTCATCGCGTCACAGAATCAGCCTGGCAACGCGATCGGCGGACTATCCGTCGGTGAACCACTTGAAGACATGTATGCTATGACGGAGTTGGTGTGCGGCATTCTGCCGGTATCCAAGCCACGGTATCTTATGGGTGTGGGTACACCGGAAAATATCCTTGAGTCTATTGCCCTTGGGGTAGATATGTTTGACTGTGTGATGCCCACCCGCAATGCCCGCAACGGCATGCTATTTACCACACTAGGCATTATCAACATACGCAACGAAAAATGGAAAGATGATCTTTCTCCGCTTGATCGTGATCTGGGCGGCCATGTGAGCACATTCTACTCCAAGGCGTACCTTCGGCACTTAATCATCAGTAAAGAGATTTTAGGCGCGCAAATTGCTTCTATCCATAATCTGACCTTCTATCTTTGGTTGGTGGAGGAGGCCAGACGAAAAATAGAAGAAGGCACTTTCGTGGAATGGAAGAACAAAATGGTGAAGACAGTTTCCCAAAGACTATGAAACAATGATCTACAATCATGCAATCCGATCTTAAAACCGTCGATCTGTATATGAAGACGGTTCAGAAAGAAAAGCCTCGCTTGTTCAACTCCCCGCGAATCTTGATCATTCATGACAATTATTGACCGATATATTCTTAAAAAAATCCTTGCTACGTTTTTCTTCGTGGTGTTGATCCTCATGGCCATTATTACGGTGATAGATCTTACTGAGAAGATGGAAAAATATGCAAGAAATCACCTGGATGCCGCAACGGTATTTGGCTACTATCTTGATTTTCTGCCGTGGGTAATGGGACTTATTACGCCTATTACCGTATTCATCGCCATCATCTATGTTACCTCAAGAATGGCCGGTCAGACCGAGATCATTGCCATTTTGGGGAGTGGAGTAAGCTTCAGGCGCTTTCTGGCACCCTACTTTGTTGCCTCCGTCTTGATTGGTACCATTAGTTTTGTGCTGAATGGTTATGTAATCCCTAATGCCACCAAATCAAGACTGGCGTTTGAGTTACAGTATTTCAATAACCGATATTTCTTTGAAGCCCGCAACATACATCTGCAGGTAGCACCGAGCGTATATCTTTTCATCCAGAATTACAACAATGTTAACAATGTAGGCTATCAGTTTAGCCTTGAGCGCTTTGATGAAAACCAGATGATGGAGAAACTGACGGCCGACAACATTCAATGGGATTCTTTAAAGCAAAAATGGACTCTGAAGTACTGGAAACTGAAAAATGTAAATGAAATATTTACGGGTAGTGGAAAAAGAGATTTAGTTTCCCTGGAAAAATCAGGCGAAGCTCTGGATACGGCACTGGCGATTACGCCAAAAGACTTTGAAGCACAAGAGCGCAGTTATGACGGCATGACGATGCCGGAGTTGGACGAGCACATTGCGAAGATGAAATTCAGAGGTGCCACCGGTGTACAGATGTATGAGATGGAAAAATTGGTGCGCTATGCATCACCCTTTACAACCTTTGTGCTGGTTTTCATGGGCGTGATTGTTTCATCTCGAAAAAGCCGGGGTGGCACTGGCCTTCAAATAGCCCTTGGCTTTGTGCTGGCGTTTATTTTTATATTGTTCTTTATGTTGTCACGCACTTTCGCTGAGGCCGGTCAAATTCCTCCCATCGTGGCTGCCTGGATACCCAATGTCATCTTTGGCGTCATAACCGGGGGCATGTATTACTTATTGCCTCGCTAATGCAATCTACAGGTGACTACCTCAAACTCCATTTTATAGTCTTCCTGTGGGGGTTTACGGGAATCCTCGGCAAGTTAATTTCAATCCCGGCAGTGGAAATGGTGTTTTATAGAACCCTGCTCGCCACCCTGGGTATGGGAGTCCTGATTGTCATCGTCCGTGGAACGTTTAAGGTCTCCTCCGGTGATTTCATTAAAATCCTGTTGACAGGCTTCATCGTTGGTGCGCATTGGCTTACCTTTTTTATTTCCGCTCGCATTGCCAATGTCTCAGTGAGTCTCGTTGGATTTGCTACCGGAAGTTTATGGACAGCCTTTCTTGAGCCAATGGCAAAAAGGCAGAAAATCAGACCCATCGAAGTGGTCTTTGGAATGATTGTTCTTGCAGGTCTGTATATTATTTTCTCTTCGAATTTCAACTACTCTGTCGGATTGATTCTTGGAATACTTTCTGGTTTAACCTGCTCCATTTTCAGCATCATTAATTCACAACTGGTGCAACGGGTGAATTCTTTTACCATCACCTTTTATGAAATGGCCGGCGCTTGCCTGGTTATTGTTTTGTTTTTCCCTCTCTATCAACTCTATTGGGCTGAAGGAAACAGGTTGCTCTTATCACCATCGATCACGGACTGGGTATACATCGCTCTACTGGCATGGCTTTGCTCTGTCTATGGATATTCCGCGGCGGTGCAATTGATCAAGAGGATGAGTGTGTTTTCCTTTCAGCTTACCATGAATCTGGAGCCGATCTACGGAATTGTGATGGCGGTACTGGTGTTCGGCGAAAAGGAACGGATGAACGTAAATTTTTACATCGGCACATTATTCATCTTGCTGGCTGTTTTGATATATCCTTTGATGAAAAGGCAACTTAAAGCCAGCCCGACCAGCCCGACACATCGCTGAAGCACTCCTCAGTCTTGATTTCCTTTTCAAAGATCCCAAATACGGACGAGCCTGACCCGCTCATGCTTGCAAATAATGCTCCCAGCAAGTACAACTTTTCCTTTAAGGCTTGAATGGCCGGATGTCGTTGAAAGATTGACGCTTCAAAATCATTTTTTACTGTATCCCTCCACCGAGCGATAGGCTCATCAATCAGTGCACGAAGTCCAGTGGGGGGAATGGCCGGTGTGACGCCTGCATACGCACTGGCCGTTGACAGGTGAATTTCAGGCGTTAATAAGACAAGATAATATCCTTTCAAATTGAGGTTTACCGGCTCAAGCACTTCGCCGCGGCCGGTACCTATCATTGGCAAATCCTGGACGAAAAATGCACAATCGCTGCCGACCAGTGTCGCGTACTTCATCAGTTGATCTACCGAGAGATTGAGCACAAAGAGCTTATTGAGTAGTCGAAGTGTGTATGCCGCGTCAGAGGATCCGCCCCCGAGTCCAGCCCCGGTTGGGATAATTTTATGTAGATGAATTTGTATGGGCGGAAGATTGAAATCATCCCTTAACAGTCTGTAGGCGTTCAGACAAAGGTTATCATTAGGTGAACCTGGAATTGAAATTCCAGTCATTTTGATACCAGAAGAATCCGAAGCTAAAATCTCTACCATGTCCGTCCATGGCAACGGATAAAAGCAGGTAACAATATCATGGTACCCATCAAGCCTCTTGGAAAGAACCTGTAGGCCCAGGTTGATTTTACAGGGAGGAAAAGTAACCATTCGGCAGACTCCTGATGCGTGTCCCGAACAATGTTGTCTCGGAGCACAGCTACGAGGGTATCTATTTTTTTAGTTTTTCGATTAAGTCCTCCGTGATCCCGGTGGTTGAAAATCCACCATCATGCATGAGGTTCTGCATTGTCACCATGCGGGTATAGTCAGAGAACATCAGGGTGATATAGTTAGCACAATCTTCTGCCGAAGCATTTCCAAGTGGCGACATCATCCTGGCGTATTCAAAAAAAACATCAAATCCTGCAATGCCTGCACCTGCCGTCGTTACGGTGGGTGATTGTGAGATGGTATTGACCCTCACTTTCTTCAGCTTACCAAACCGATATCCATAGCTCCTCGCGATGGATTCCAGCACCGCTTTCGCCTGGGCCATATCAGAATAGTCAGGAAAAGTCCGCTGTCCGGCAATGTAGGTCAGTGCCACAATGGATCCCCATTCGTTCATGGCATCTGTTTTCTCAGCCGTCTGAAGAACTTTATGAAAGGATATACCAGAAATATCCAGGGTCTTCATAAACCAGTCATAGTTGAGATCGCCATACGACTTGTCTTTGCGTACGTTTGGGCTCATCCCGATGGAGTGAAGGACAAAGTCCAATTTGCCGCCCAACACTTCCATTGATTTCGTAAATACGGTAGATAATTCTTGTTCTATTGTTGCGTCCGCAGGGATAATTTCAGCATGACATTGTGCTGCCAGGTCTTTGATCTTTCCCATCCGCATGGCAATGGGAGCATTGGTGAGGGTGAACTGCCCCCCCTCCTCCTTTACTTTCAGTGCTGTCTTCCACGCAATGGAGTTTTCATCCAGAGCGCCGAAGATGACTCCGCGTTTGCCGCGAAGAAGGTTGTATGCCATAGAATTACAGATTATGTTTGATCACAATATTACAAAAATCAACTTTAGCAGACCATATCACTCTCTAATCCTACTTTAGACGCATGGGGCAGGCAAAGAAAGAACAACCGATCGGCATCTTTGATAGCGGAATAGGCGGCCTCACAGTGGCACATGCCATCAAGAAAATGATGCCGAAGGAGAATCTTATTTACTTTGGGGATACCGCCCATCTGCCCTATGGAGATAAATCAGAAGCCGCCATACAGGCCTACTCCATAAAGATTGCCGACGTTCTGCTAAAGAAAAACTGCAAAGTCATTGTAATAGCCTGCAACTCCGCCAGCTCCGCCGCCTATGATTTGCTGAAAGAGTACGTCCAGCATTCTGTAGAGGTCATCAATGTCATCGACCCCATGGTGAACTGGGTAGTCGAAAATTTTCACTCTTGTTCAATCGGTTTGATTGGCACGAAAAGAACCATACAATCAGGTATTTATTCCAAGAAAATAGCGACCTCCCGCAGTAACATTTCGCTTCATTCCCTACCCGCACCTTTGCTGGTGCCTATGATTGAGGAGGGTTTTTTTAACAACAAAATCAGTCACGATATCATTGAAAAATATCTTAGTGATCCTTTGTTAGAAAATATTAAGGCACTGATCCTGGGTTGCACACATTATCCCCTCATCAAGAAGGAAATCATCGAATTCTATCAAGGCCGTCTAGCGGTCTTGGACTCATCGGAGGTAGTCGCAAAGGCCCTTTATGATCACCTTTCCTCGCAGGGATTGTTCAATGACCAGTCGCACGGCCAAGATCATTTTCTGGTATCTGACTTCACTGATTCGTTTGAAGCCTCTACCAAACTATTCTTTCATAAGACTGTCCATCTTGAAAAACACCC
>JAYWDR010000252.1:0-15429 GCA_043779735.1 Cyclobacteriaceae bacterium
GTTGTCGGATTTCATACTGATTAGTGCCGTGATCGTGACGGTTGCACTCCTGGTTTCATTCCGTCCGGCCATTTTAGCCGCCCGTTCCTACTCCATCCAACACCTATAATCTTATTTATCAGCCCCTCCGGCAAGAAATCTTTTGCCGGGATTGTCTATTTTGCAATTCTGCTTTTTCTGAAAACTGCCAATACTGTCTTTTAGTGGCTCTTTGAAGGGGAAAACAGTTGATTTTAGCCCAAAATTATCATGAAAGTTTCGGCAGCACAGCCGTTTCAACTAATCTATTCGCTGTACCAACACGAGTATCTGGGCTATATTTTTGAGTCTTTCATCGTGCGCCTTGATGATAAGGGTAAGCTGACTTACCAGCACCAGAATATCTCCTCCAAAAATGCTAGGGAATTTGCCAAAGGTCTGGACGATCGGGATTATGAGCTAATCGAACTCATGGACAGCATGAACCAGGACATCGTTCTTCGGCATTTTTCAAAGAAGGTTATGAAGCCAGATGAATTCTTTGCCAAAGTCTTTAAGAAAGACAAACCGGAAGAAAAACTGATTCAGGAACAAATCGAGTCCTACATGGAAAAGCGGCGGGCGGCGGTGCTGGAAAAACTTAAGGGAAAGTTACTTTTTGAAATGGGTAATGACGGTGAACCCACATGGCGCAAGCTTGAAGTTGCTCCCAACCGGGCAAGCATTCAATTTCATTTCATTCGCACAGAAGAAAGCACCACGTACTATCCAACCATTTCCTACGAGGAAAATAGAATTGAGCTTCCCAATGTTGCCTCCTACATGGTGTGCAAAAACCCAGCTTGGGTAGTAATTAGTGGAAAACTCTATGGCTTTGACAAACCCGTAGATGGAAAGAAACTCAATCCATTCCTTACTCGAAACAATATCGTCATTCCTAAAAATCTTGAAGAAAATTATTACAACAATTTCATCACCTCCCTTGTTGCCTCTTTTGATGATATTCAAGTGCAAGGGTTCGAAATCATTAAGAATACATATGAGCCCCATCCACTGCTGACCATATCAGAACTGCCGCCCGCCAACGCAAAAGAAGTGGCGGTACTATTTGCTGATCATCCTGAGGAAAAACCGAACAATGATGAGGCCGGAAAAATTGTTTTTGATCTTTCATTCAAGTATGGCAAGAACCGTTTTCGGGGAGATGCTTTTGGCGATGTGAATGTCACTCTGGAAAAAAAGGGAAATGACTACATTTTTCACCGTATCAAGCGCGACACTGCTGCAGAAAAGAAATATGCTCAAACCCTTACAAAGCTGGGCCTTCCTCTTGCTGGGAATTTTCGAACCGCCGTTGATAAGGCACATGCCTTTTCGTGGATCAACGAAAATAGGGTTAACTTATTAAACTTCGGATTTGAAGTGAGTCAACCTGATAACCGCGACAAGAAATATTTTGTCGGCAAAGCCGTAATTGAACTCGAGGTTAAGGAAACTATTGACTGGTTTGACATTCATGCCAAAATCCTTTTTGGTGAATTTGAAATCTCATTCAAAGAACTCCGAAAACTCATTCTGAAAAAGAAGGTTGAGTTCAAACTCCCCAATGGAGAGATTGCCATCATCCCGGAAGCATGGCTCATAAAATACGGCGATCTTTTCGCTATGAGTGAAACCCGGGGCACAACCGAAAAGCCTGTCCTGCATAAGTATCACCTAAATCTTGTTAAAGAGCTCCAGGCAAGCAGTCTTGCAAAAGTACACATCAGCGACCGCCTTCGTAATTTGGAAAACTTCTCAGGGATAAAAGACTACCCCCTCCCTGCCGGCTTCCATGGGCAACTCAGGCCATATCAAAAGGCTGGATATAACTGGTTGAAGTTTCTAAATGAATTTCGCCTTGGGGGATGTTTGGCGGATGATATGGGCCTAGGAAAAACCGTGCAGACTCTTGCCATGCTACAATCGGAAAAAGAAAAAGGAAATGCGGGCACCTCACTGCTGATTATGCCCACCTCTCTTATCTATAACTGGGAGATGGAAGCAGCCAAATTCACGCCTACCCTCAAAATACTGACCTACACAGGCACCAACCGCAATAAGGACACTGAGCTCTTCGGCCGATATGATGTTGTGCTTACTTCCTATGGAATCACAAGATTAGATGTTGAATTGCTGCAGGCGTTTGTTTTCAACTATGTTATTTTGGACGAATCCCAAGTCATCAAAAATCCCACATCTAATATTGCAAAGGCTGTATTGAGGTTGAAATCCCGTCACAAATTGACGCTCACGGGTACACCCCTTGAGAATACTACACTCGATCTGTGGTCGCAAATGACCTTTATAAACCCCGGATTATTGGGTGGTCAGACTTTCTTTAAAAATGAATATCAAATTCCAATAGAAAAAAAACTAGATGAAGCAAAGACGAAAAAACTTAATGCTATTATTAAGCCGTTTATTTTGCGAAGGCTGAAATCACAAGTGGCCACAGACCTGCCTGAGAAGGTGGAAAACATCTACTATACACATCTATCCCCGGCACAAGAGGAGAAATACGAAGAAGCTAAATCTTTTTACAGGCATAAGATTCTAAGCCTTATTGAAAAAGAAGGTCTTAATAATTCCCGGATGACCATCCTGGAAGGCCTCACCAAACTCCGTCAGCTCTCCAATCACCCGCGTATGGTAGACATACACTACAAAGGAGACTCTGGGAAACTAGAAGATCTCTCGCACATGATTGAGAATGCCTTGCTCGAAGGTCACAAGCTCTTAATCTTTAGTCAGTTTGTAAAACACCTTGAGATCGTAAAAGAGTTTCTAAAATCTAAGAAAATTGATTTTGCCTACCTGGATGGATCAAGCATGGACCGTAAGGAACAGGTCGAAAAATTCAATAAAGAACCAAAATTGAAAATTTTTCTTATTTCAATTAAGGCAGGCGGGCTGGGCCTCAATCTCACCGAGGCCGATTATGTCTTTATCCTTGACCCATGGTGGAATCCCGCGGTCGAACAGCAGGCCATCGACCGGGCGCACAGAATCGGGCAAAAAAAGAAAGTGTTCACTTACAAGTTTATTACACGCAACACCGTCGAAGAAAAAATCCTTCAACTACAAAAGCACAAACTAAAACTATCAGAGAATCTGATCAGCACAGAGGAAAGCATTGTGAAAACGCTAACGCGCGAAGACATCGAGATGATGCTGAATTAGAAATCAGCGATTTCCGGCGAATGTTTTAATTACATTTGCGTTCATTCCAGACAAACATGAAAGGTAAGGTTGTCATTATCACAGGAGGTTCTTCCGGTATCGGTAAGGCGTTGGCGGAAGAGTTTGGAAAGCATGGGTCTTTGATTCTAATCACAGGACGCAATAAGAATGACCTCAATGCAGCCGTAACTGCATTAAAACAAAAGAGAATTGAAATTACTGGCTTCCTTGCGGATGTTAGCAAAGAAAGTGATAATCAAAAAATGGCGGCTGAAGCTATTCGCCTGTATGGACGCATTGATATTTTGATTAATAATGCGGGTATTACCATGCGTGCGCTCTTTGAAGAGGTGGAAATTGAGGTAATCAAAAAAGTAATGGACATTAATTTCTATGGTGTGGTATACGCTACAAAGTATTGCCTTCCAGAGATCATCAAGAGCAAAGGCTCCATTGTAGGAATCTCATCAATAGCAGGGCTCCGTGGTCTGCCAGGCCGGGCTGGTTACTCCGCCTCAAAATTTGCCCTCAATGGCCTCCTGGAAGTATTAAGGACTGAAATGCTAAAAAAGGGCGTGCATGTACTGACTGCTTGTCCCGGGTTTACAGCCTCCAACACCCGTAAGCGTGCCCTCACAAAAGACGGATCGCCACAGGGGGGTTCTCCCCGCGATGAAACCCAGATGATGACTGCCGAAGAATGTGCGGGGCATATTTACCGTGCCACTGTGAGCCGAAGGAAAATTCTGATCCTGACAGCCCAGGGAAAGTTCTTTGTTTTCCTGAACAAATGGTTCCCCTTTTTTGTAGATAAACTAGTGTACAAAGCCGCCTTAAAAGAGCCGGATAGTCCTCTGAAATAATGTCCAAGACCAAGACCCAATTCTTTTGCCAAAGCTGCGGCCATGAAGCCTCCAAATGGTTGGGCAAATGCCCTTCATGCGGAACGTGGAACTCCTTTGTCGAAGAGGTGGTAGTGAAAGAAGGTGCCAAGAACGACTGGCGCCAGGAAAGTATCCGCTCAAAAACTGTTCAGCCCAAGGTGCTCCATGAAATCGAAGCTGGCAGCGAAATTCGCATTCCGGTTCAGGACCTGGAATTAAACCGCGTGCTGGGTGGTGGCATCGTACCGGGTTCACTGGTACTGATTGGAGGAGAACCTGGCATCGGGAAATCTACGCTAATGCTTCAGATCGGCCTGGCATTCAAAAAGCTGAAGGTGCTGTATGTTTCCGGGGAAGAAAGCGATCAACAAATCAAACTGCGCGCAGAACGTATTTCCAAGGCCTCACTGGATGCTCCCCAGTTTTATATCCTCACCGAAACAAACACAAAAAATATTTTCCTTACCATCGAATCACTCTCCCCGGAGTTAGTCATCATCGATTCCATCCAAACTCTTTTCTCACCAATTCTTGAAAGTACGCCGGGAAGCGTAGGTCAGGTGAGGCAATGTGCGGGTGAACTCATGAAGTTTGCCAAAGAGACCAATACGCCAGTTTTCCTTGTCGGGCACATCACCAAAGACGGTACACTGGCAGGACCTAAAGTATTAGAACACATGGTCGATACCGTGCTTCAGTTTGAGGGCGATCAGCATCTCGCCTATCGTATCCTGCGAACCACCAAGAATCGATATGGATCGACGGCTGAAATAGGTATTTACGAAATGCTTGGCAACGGCTTGCGCGAAGTGAGCAACCCCTCCGAAATTCTGATCTCACAAAAAGACGGGCCATCAGCGGGGGCCACAATCGGAGCTACCCTGGAGGGCAATCGACCTTTACTGATTGAAGTGCAATCGTTGGTGAGTCCTGCCTCCTATGGCACACCGCAAAGGACCCCAACGGGTTTTGATCAGAAGAGATTAAACATGCTGTTGGCCGTACTCGAAAAACGTTGCGGCTTTCGCATGGGAACACAGGATGTTTTTTTAAATATGGCTGGAGGAATACGAGTAGAAGATCCAGCCATTGATCTCGCCATTTGCATTTCCATTATTTCTTCGATGGAAGAAATTGCCATTTCAGATAAAATATGTTTTGCTGCTGAGATCGGTTTAGGGGGCGAGTTGCGCGCTGTCAATCGAATCGAACAACGAATATCAGAAGCTGAGAAGCTCGGGTTCGAAGAAATCTATATCTCCAAGTTCAATAAGAAGTCTTCAGGCGTCCGCAATAAGATCAAGATTAAATCCTTTGGTAAGTTGACGGAAGTATTTGAAAGCCTGTTTGGATAGAAAGCGAAGCTGTTTCAATTCACTACTTTCTGAAAAATGAATACGTCACCCGCAAATCGGTAAAGTCAGCCGTCTGGCGGTGTACTAACATGTTAAAGCCTACGCTCCACTTCGGCTTAAAGAAGTACAGCAACCCCCAGCGGTGATAGACTAGATCATTGTGATGGCTGCCCGCCAGGTACATTCCGATTTGTTGGCTGAATATATATTTGCCCAACAAGAATTCATGACCTGCCAAAACCCCTATCCGACTTCCGCTGGAGACGACGCCTTCCGTGGATGCTCGTTCCTGCAAGTACTGATCTTGGTATGCTTCCGCAGCGGCTGTCCAGGCATGAATCCGGCTTACCCGCCAACTGCCTGTAAAGTTTAGTCCCATGATCGGGTAGTGCTTGCCCGTCCCGGTAAAGTCTCCGTATTTTGTGACACCAAAAATCTGAACATCGAGTCGCCGCGACCGGAATGTTTCTTTGGTCCCTCTTGAACACACAAATTTCTTCAGTTCAAGCCCTTGCGGTGAATACTCTACGCCTATGCCGACCGTTGGAAAGTTCATACCAACGTTTGGCTTGTACAATCCTCCATTAGAGATATGCTGGTATTCCGTCGCAAGGTTCATCGACCACTGTTTTGAAAACTGCCATCGAAGACCAACGCCAAGTGCCAGGTAGACGTTCACAGGCAAGCTGTAAGAACCATTGGTTGGATTGCTGATGGAGTCATGAGGATTTGACAGGATCCCAAGCCCTGCAGAAAATTTAGGGTATAGACTCAGCTTTTCACTAAGCATAAAGTGAGGCTCCAGAGAATACGAAATGTTTACACCCTTACCCAAAATAGCCTTATCAAAATTGTAATACGCAATCAATAAACTGTGACGTGGCAAACAGCGGTAAAGATCAAAATCCTGCCGATCCGTTCGCTGCCAATTGAGAGCGGTGGTGAATCCAATTGGAAAAGCATTCGCCGTATTCTGAACTTTATCCGAATGGGCAAAAATAAAACCATAGTTTATGTATGTGCCAATACTGAAACTTAGCGGACTCTTCAATGTTGTTGAGTCTTGAGCAACGGCCACGTGACAAGCAATTACAGATGCAATGATAAGACAAACCAGGCCATGCTTCATTTCTAATCTTTGATTGTTCCGGTCCCTAAAAGTGTAGATTCATCATAATTCGGCCTGTCAGTGCGTAAAGCTAGCAACTCGTAACTTTTCATAGAATTTTTTCTCAGATAAATACCACTTCACTGTTTGGAGATTAACCAAGTCGCGAACACATGACAAATCATGTTATTGCGTGCCTCCCCTGCAATCCTCCGGTATGAATGAGCATTACAGTAGATCCCCTATCAAAATAATTGTTCCTTATCATATCATATACACCAAACATCATCTTTGAAGTGTACACGCGGTCCAACGGGATATGATGCTTATGCCATTGATTGAAAATAAAATCATCCAACTCCGCGGTGCTTTTTCCGTACCCACCAAAATGATACGTTGTCTCTATCCTCCAGCTCTTGATTGTAATTGGAGCAAAGCCCTTCAACATTGTTTTTATCTCAGGCTCCAGAAATACTCCGCCTTTAAGCGATGAGAAGCCGAGCACTGGTTTCTCTCCTTTCAAACCTGCCACGATTCCTGCCATGGTCCCTCCTGTGCCTACAGGCAAACACAAATAGTCAAAATCAATTTCTGAAAGAATACTGCTTGCAAACTCCTCACAGCCTTGAAGGGCCAATTCATTGGTGCCTCCTTCAGGAATCAAATAGAAATCGCCGAACAGTTGGTGTAAGTTTTCAATACTTGCATTTTCGGTTTTGTGCCGGTAAGCGTTGCGCAAAATATAATGCAGGCGCATACCGCATTCCTTAGCAAAAGAAAGGGTTGCATTCAGAGGAAGGGTTTCTTCTCCGCGAATTATTCCGATCGATTTCAGCCCCACCTCTCTTGCGGCCGCTGCGACAGCATAAATGTGATTGGAGTAAGCCCCTCCAAAAGTGAGCAAAGTAGAGTGCCCGCCTCGAGCTGATTCAGCAAGATTGTATTTCAACTTCCACCACTTGTTACCAGAAACTGTAGGATGATTGCAGTCCTCTCTTTTGACCATTAGTCTGACCCCTGCGGCAACCAAAATTTCATCATGAATTTCTTGAACGGGTGTAGGCTGGTAGTGAAGCAAAACCAATTTTATTAGTAAATACTAATATAAATAGTGTACTTGTACCGTGAGCGAATCATACTTCAAAGGCCGCGGCGCCCAAATAAAGCCGGAAAACAAGTTTTTGAGCAATCGGTATGTCATTGAACATATTGAAGGGCTTGATGAAGTGCTACTTGAAAGTCCAACGACTCAAATATTCATCGAACATCCGAAAAAGATTATTAACAAAGTTACCAGTCCTGATCTGGGGATGGGGTTTTCAATGAATCCTTACCAGGGATGTGAACATGGATGTATTTATTGCTATGCCAGGAATACGCATGAATACTATGGCTTCAGCGCAGGCCTCGACTTTGAAAGCAAAATAATTGTGAAGGAAAATGCACCAGGCGTTTTAGAAAGGCAACTGCTCCATCAGAAATGGCACGCGGCACCTATTATGCTTTCCGGCAACACCGACTGCTACCAGCCACAAGAACGGAAGCATGAACTCACTCGCAAGATGCTGCAGGTATTGGCAAGATACCGGCACCCAGTAGGTATAATCACCAAAAACAGTCTCATCATGCGAGACATTGATGTGTTGCAAGAACTTGCCGCTAACAATTTGGTGCATGTAATGATCTCCATCACCACATTAAACGAAGACCTTCGCAGAGTGATGGAGCCGCGCACAGCCAGCGCAATCAAGAGACTAGAAACAATGGATGCCCTCGCGAAGGCAAATATCCCAGTGGGAGTTATGAACGCTCCGATCATTCCGGGATTGAACGACCACGAAATACCGAAAATAATCAAGGCGGCAGCGGATCATGGGGCACTCAAGGCCGGCATGACCGTGGTACGATTGAACGGCTCGATTGCAAAAATCTTTGAGGATTGGCTCCGTAAAAACTTTCCGGATCGCTTTGACAAAATATGGAGTCAGATATGTTCACTGCATGGGGGCAGCGTCAATGACTCAGTATTTGGCAGGCGCATGGCTGGTGATGGACACATCGCAGATGCTATTCACCAGCTTTTTAGGGCGTCAAAAAAGAAATATCTGGCAGACCGGGAGATGCCTCCTTACGATCTCACTAAATTTCTGAGACAGGGGAATCTGAGCCTATTCTGATCATTTTGTATATTTGCACTGTGAAAAGGAAAGTTGCCATAACACTAACCCTAGTGTATCTTTTGACAGCAACGGAGCTTAACCAGCTCTGGAAGCTTCCCATTTTCATTTCACATTTCATTGAACATCGTCAGGAGTCACCAGATATTACACTTATCAATTTTATTACGCTCCATTATTTTAGCGGTAATGTCCGCGATGCAGACTATGCGCGTGATGAACAACTTCCGTTTCGCGACAATAGTCAATCTATGATAGGCTCCATCGCAACCATCGTACCTTCGGCTGCCTGCATCAGCTATAATTCTGATATTCTTTGTCAGATCACCTTTGCTCCTAAGACACAAGAAGGCAAGCCAAGCCGTTATCAAACGGACATCTGGCAACCGCCACGAGTGTAAATTCTTTTTACAGAAGAAATCCCTAACGAAAGGCAAGGGCGGATGATAGAATCTGCCTAAGGTCTGCTTGGCCAATTCTTCTATCTTCAATTCTGATTTTCTTCATTTCAAATAGATTGCATACGCATGCTTGAACGTATCATATTTTTTTCAATTCGGAACAAACTCATCATGGGTCTTTTTACCCTTGCGCTCGTCCTTTGGGGTGGCTATTCTGTCACGCAGCTTCCCATTGATGCCGTCCCTGATATTACGGATAATCAGGTTCAGGTCCTCACCATTTCGCCATCCCTTGCCGCACCGGAGATCGAAAGGCTTGTAACATTTCCTGTAGAACAAACGATGGCCACAATCCCTGGTATAACGGAGATTCGCTCGTTTTCGCGATTTGGGCTTTCAGTGGTTACTATCGTCTTTAACAGCAAAACTGATGTCTACTGGGCCCGACAGCAAGTCAATGAAAGGCTTTCACAAGCCAGGGGCCTTATCCCACCTGGTGTAGGTAGCCCAGAAATCGCCCCTCTCTCCACAGGCCTTAGCGAGATTTATCAATATGTTCTGCGCCCGCAAAAAGGATTTGAAAATAAATTCAACGCCATGGATCTTCGCACGATTCAGGATTGGATTGTTCGAAGACAACTGCTGGGGACTCCCGGAGTAGCCGAGGTCAGTAGTTTCGGCGGACTTGTAAAACAATACGAGGTCGCCCTGGATCCCAATAAGCTACGAAGCATGAACGTGAGCATCAATGAAATTTTTACAGCGCTGGAAAAAAATAATCAGAACACAGGAGGGGCCTACATCGAACAAAAGCCCTACTCATACTTCATCCGCAGTGAAGGCCTGGTTGAGAATCTGGATGACATCAAAAATATTGTAGTGCGGAATACAAGCAAAGGGCTACCCATATTAATTCGCAATCTCGCAGAAGTGCGCTTTGGCAGCGCGCCCCGCTACGGAGCGATGACCTACAACGACCAGGGTGAAGTGGTGGGCGCTATCGTGTTGATGCTAAAAGGTGCCAACTCTTCCCTCGTGATTGCAAAAGTGAAGGAGCGCATCGAGCAAATAAAGAAGACCCTTCCGGAAGGAGTTGCCATAGAGCCTTATCTCGACAGAACAAAACTCGTTAACAATGCAATAGGTACTGTCACCAAAAATCTTTCGGAAGGTGCCTTGATTGTGGTATTTGTGCTTGTCTTGTTGCTTGGGAATCTGCGCGCAGGACTGGTGGTCGCCTCGGTTATTCCTCTGGCGATGTTGTTCGCGGTAAGCATGATGAATTTGTTTGGCGTGTCTGGAAATCTGATGAGCCTGGGTGCTATTGACTTTGGCCTGATTGTGGATGGCGCCGTGATCGTTGTTGAAGCTACAATGCATGAGCTTGGCTTGTCTGGATTCATCCGAAAGCTTTCTCAAAAAGAAATGGATAAAGAAGTGGGGTTAGCGGCTAACAAAATGATGCGCTCCGCGGCCTTTGGTCAGATTATCATATTGATTGTGTACCTACCCATTCTCTCGCTCGAAGGTATCGAAGGTAAAATGTTCGGACCCATGGCACAAACTGTTGCCTTTGCCATCATGGGTGCGCTTATCCTTTCACTTACCTACGTTCCCATGGTCTCATCCTTGCTACTTAGCAAGAAAACAGGTCACAGCAAAAATATTTCAACATCGATTATTGCTTTTTTTCAACGCGCCTATAGACCCGCAATCCACTATGCGTTGAGAAGGCGTGTCATTGTTCTTTCAGCTTCCGTTGCCCTATTTGTTTTTAGTCTTGTTCTATTTTCTCGAATGGGCGGAGAGTTTATCCCACAACTGGATGAAGGCGACTTTGCTGTAGAGACTTTGCTAATAACTGGCAGTTCGCTGTCACAAACGGTTGAGACCACTCAAAAGAGTTCTCGAATTTTGCTAGATAATTTTCCCGAAGTTAAAATGGTGATAGGAAAGATTGGAACCTCGGAGATTCCGACCGATCCAATGCCCGTTGAGGCCGCAGATTTGATTATCGTGTTGAAAGACAAAGACGAATGGGTGAGCGCAACCTCCAGGACTGAAATTGCAGATAAAATGTCTGAGAAGTTACACGAAGCAATTCCCGGTGTTTTATTCGGCTTTCAGCAACCAATTCAAATGCGTTTTAATGAACTCATGACAGGAGCTAAGCAGGATGTCGTGATAAAGATCTATGGTGAAGACCTGAACCTGCTAGTCGATTATGCGGAGCGAGTAGGAAAGATTGCCCGTTCTGTCGATGGCGCCGAAGACATTTATGTGGAGCCCGTCGGTGGTCTTCCGCAGGTCAGTGTCAGGTTTGACCGCAATCGGCTGGCCCAATTCGGCCTAAGCATCGAAGAAGTAAACAGGGTCTTGCGCAGTGGCTTCTCGGGGGAATCGGCCGGTAAGGTCTATGAACAAGAGCGTCGCTTCGAATTGGTGGTGCGCCTCGACCAGCAAAACAGAAAGAGTATTGATGATATCAGAAATTTATTCGTCACTTCTTCTGCGGGCTTGCAAATACCGCTGGGACAACTTGGAACCATCGAACTGACCGTTGGCCCCAATCAGATTCAACGAGATGATGCCAAGCGGAGGATCGCAGTTGGATTTAATGTCAGAGGACGCGATGTTGAAAGCATTGTAAATGAGATCGGCACGAAAATCAATACTCAACTAAAGTTTGAACCTGGCTATTTTCTCAAGTATGGGGGCGCCTTCAAGAATCTGCAAGAAGCCAAAGGACGACTCATTGTTGCAGTTCCTTTGGCGTTAGGACTGATTTTCATGCTTCTCTTCTTCACATTCGATTCCCTACGCCAGGGGCTTTTGATCTACACGGCTATCCCACTCTCTGCTATAGGCGGCGTGATTGCGCTCTCAGTTCGAGGGATGCCCTTTAGTATTTCCGCCGGTGTCGGCTTCATTGCCTTGTTCGGAGTGGCCGTGTTGAACGGCATCGTTCTGATTGCCGAATTCAATCGCCTTAAGAATGAAGGCGGCCTGACCCTTAATGACATTGTATTGAAGGGCACCGAAGTACGTCTTCGTCCGGTACTAATGACAGCTCTGGTAGCGTCACTCGGATTTTTGCCAATGGCATTGTCCAATGGATCAGGTGCCGAAGTGCAACGGCCGCTTGCTACCGTGGTGATTGGCGGGTTGATTACGGCCACCATTCTCACACTTGTAGTTCTTCCAGTACTATATACCTATTTTGAAAAGTCCAATAATACTACACTCAAAACAGTTGAGCCATGAATGCATTACACTTTTTCCTAAGGAGTTTCGTTCGGCATTACCTTAGTCCCTTGCTTATTTTTGTTTCTGCTTCGGTTGCCGGACAACGAATGAGTCGTGAACAAGTGGTACAAACCGCTCTTCAAAACAATCAGCTGATTAAGTCAGCCGAGTATCAAATCGAGTATTACAAACAGCTCAAGAAAACCGCCACCGATGTTGGTAAACTTTCAGCCATGTGGATGCATGGACAATACAACTCCATCTATCAGGACAACAACTTTACGCTAACTCAAAGTATTCCCTTTCCCACCTCTTTGGGCGCGCAAGTGCGATTGGGAAAAGAGCAGGTCATTGGCTCTCAGAAAAACCTCGTAGCCACACAAAACAGCCTTATTTTCGATGTGAAGTCTGCTTACGAGGAGCTCCTTCATCAGGAGGCCTTGAAGAAACTGCTTGCTACTCAGGATAGTCTGTATACAGATTTTGCCAAAGCCTCCACTCTTAGATTCAAAACAGGTGAAAGCAATTTGCTGGAAAAAGTTACTGCCGAAACACAGCTACTTGAGGTCAGAAATATTGCCCGACAAAATGAAGCCGACATTCAGATTTCCCAGACTCGCATGCAGGCACTGCTAAAAAGTGATGCCCCAATCATCGCCAGCGAGGACTTGACAAGACTTTCACCTCCTGAAGAAGGCTCATCATTCCATGGCAATCCTCAACTAGAATATTTGAAACAGCAAGTGGCGATCAGTAGCCAATTTAAAAGAGTTGAACGAAACAGAATGTTACCAGACATCATGCTTGGATATTTTAGCCAAAGCCTTATAGGTGTTCAAAACATCGATGGTAGTGACCGGTTCTTTGGCGCTGGGAAGCAATTCCAGGGCTTTGAACTTGGGCTTGCTATTCCGTTATGGCTCCCCCCCCATGTTGCCAAGACCAGGGCTGCAGCATTCCAGGAAGAAGCAACCAAGCAAAATGCTGAGTACTTCAAAACCTCTCTCACAGGAGCATTTACCCAAGCCACCCAAGAGCTTGCTAAGAGTCAGGCTAGCTTGACATACTATGAAAACAACGCCTTGCAAAATGCCGAATTGATCTTAACCCAGGCACGTAAATCGTATCGGGGCGGAGAGATAGGTTACATCGAATATTTACAGTCGCTAAGAAATGCGCTGACAATCAAATCCAACTATTTGCTCTCACTCAATCAATACAATCATTCGATTATTAAGCTGGAATTTCTTTTGGGAAAATTTTAGGTGCCGACACAAAAACATTGATTAAAATGAAACACAAATTAATCCATTACACAATCCTCCTCTGTACTTTTGCTTGCTCAAAAAATCCAGAGGTCAGCGACCAAAAACAGAAAACTGCAACCTCCACGCTGAATCAAGTGAGTCTGACCGATGCGCAAATACAACTGCTGGACATCCAATTGGGTACAGTCGAGAAAAGGCAAATCAGTGGCGTGGTGAAGGCCAATGGAATGCTAGATGTTCCTCCAAAAAATCTGGTAACCATATCCGCCCCGCTCGGTGGCTTTGTTAAATACACTGAATTACTTCAGGGCATGAAAATAAAAAAAGGGCAAGTGCTGGTGGTGATGGAGCATCCTGACTACATCCAATTGCAGCAAGACTACCTGGAGAGCAAAAGTCAACTGGATTATCTCGAGCTTGAATTTAAGAGACAACAAGACCTCGCCGCAGATAATGTGAACGCCATCAAGACCCTGCAGTCGTCGAAATCAAATTACTTCAGCAACAAGGCAAGAGTAGAAGGACTTAAGGCGAAATTGAAGCTAGTGAATATTAATACGGCTGATATTGAGGGGGGGGGAATAAAAAACACTATCTCAATCACCTCACCTATCGACGGCTATGTCACACAAGTGAACATCAACATTGGGATGCATGTCAGTTCCACTGACGTAATGTTAAAAATTGTTGACACAGAACATCTTCATGCTGAGGCCCAGGTTTTTGAAAAGGATCTTTCGAAATTGGCTATCGGGCAAACCGTAAGGATCAGGTTGTCAAATGAGACTAAAGAGCGATTGGCAAGGGTGTACCTGATTGGAAAAGAAATTACTCCGGAACGAACTGTACGGGTTCATTGCCACTTGACGGCTGAGGATCCATCCTTGATTCCAGGACTATTTTTCAGCGCTATCATTGAAACAAATGAAAAATTAGCCTCGGTACTTCCTAATGAGGCTGTCGTTAATTTTAACGGAAAATACTTTGTCTTCATGGTCATTGATGGAGACCCCCACCGTTATGAGATGTTTGAAATTGCTAAAGGCCTCTCCGAAGATGGCTATACGGTTGTTGAGCTTCCTGAATCATCATCAAAAAAATCAATGGTCATAAAGGGTACTTATGCTTTGCTCGGTATGCTGAAAAACAAAGAAGAATAACAAATTAAAATAGAATGACTGGCCAGAGGATTAACTTTGAGAAATGATTACACTGATTGCCGGCAGTATTGTCCTTAGCATTCTCCATGCGTTCATTCCCAATCACTGGCTTCCCGTACTCGCCATAGGCAGGAAAGAGAATTGGGACTTGTCAGAAACCACACGCGTTACTATGATCGCCGGCCTTTCACATGCTACCAGCACCGTGCTGATCGGTGCATTGCTGGCTCTTATAGGGGCTAAAATATCCTCAGTCGCAGAAAACTTCACCGCCTTTATCGCTCCAGGTCTGCTGGTAGCACTCGGTGTCTTCTACATCTACCAGCACATGCGCCATCATCATTTTCATCTTCATGGGCATCCAGAGCAAGTTTCCAAAAACAAACTTGTTCTCTCACTAGTGTCCGCCATGTTCTTGTCACCCTGTTTTGAAATTGAGGCTTACTTTCTGTTAGCCGGGGCAGAAGGTTGGTTGTTTGTGCTATTATTAGCTGGCCTCTATACCATTATTACCGTCGGCGGCATGGTTATCTGGGTAAGGCTCGCCTACTCCGGTCTGCAAAAAATGAATTGGCACGCTCTTGATCACAATGCCGGAATCATAACCGGAGTAACTCTTATTATCTCTG
>JAYWDR010000253.1:0-5760 GCA_043779735.1 Cyclobacteriaceae bacterium
GATAATGCGCCATTTGTAACGCCTGCGCCCCCCACTCTATTCTTTTCGATTAGCAAAGTTCTCTTCTTAAAGTCAAGTGCACGCATCGCGGCTGCATAGCCAGATGGGCCGGCACCAATCACCACCAGATCAAAACGCTCCATAGTCAAATTAATTTAGAACTCTAAATATAATTATGAAGATGCCATTACCATAATTTTTTTATGAGACTGATAGGCTAACTTTACACCATGATCGAAACACTTTCAGCCTGGGACAGGCAATTATTCCTGTTTCTCAACCAATTTCATTGGCCGTGGCTGGATCCAGTAGCCATGCTCGCTACCAAAACCGAATTTTGGTTACCCCTGTATGCGTTGCTGGTCTATTTGATTGTTAAGGACTATAGAAGAGGAGCCTGGCTAATCCTATTGTGTGTGGTCATTACCATTGTTCTCGCCGATCAGACTACATCCAGTCTGATGAAGCCTTTCTTTCACAGGCTTCGGCCTTCCCACGAACCAACGTTGCAAGATCTTGTACACATCGTGGATGGCTACCGGGGAGGGCTGTATGGCTTTGCTTCCGGTCATGCAGCCAATACAACCGGCGTAGCCTTTTTTATTTTTCTGCTGTTTAGGGAGAAGTATCGACTTATCTGGCTAATGTTTATTTGGGCGTTCCTGATGAGCTATACTAGAATTTATTTAGGAGTACACTACCCTGGTGATGTGGTGGTGGGAGCGCTCATAGGAACAGGGTGTGGGTATGTTGCTTTTCGCTTGTACACCTGGATGAAACCGAAGTCGACAGTAAATAGCGATTCGCTTTTAGTCGGTTAGCAAATACGTTGGGCTCCTATTTGCCAAATAACTTCCCGAGGATATTCCCTACGTTGCCAATCGTACTTTTCGGAGCCTGACCCATCATGTCCGTGATGTCAAGACTTTGATTCCCCGACATTCCCCTCATCATCTGCTGCAAATCAAAATCTATATCGCGGGGGTCATTTGCCTTCTTGATAACTTGAGTAATGACGCCTGGAACCAAATTCGCGGCTACCGACTGCGCTTCCTGACTCGGAATATTAAACTTGGTGGCCAAACTGCCAGCCACTGACGTGATAATATTATTCACAACTGGGTTGCTGCCTATGGAGCGCCCTGCTCCGCCTTGAAACATGGTAACAATTTGCTGAATATTTCCCTGGTCCACCTGGCCCTTCAGGCTGTTGAAAATCTGATTTGCTACCTCCTTGATGGCTGCATTATTGAACTGGTCCGGAATTGCTTTGTTTTGTACAATCGGCTGCTGTGCGTTCTGCTCTACAAGTTTTAGCAATTGATCAAGCATAAGACTATTGGTGGTTGATTTAACGCTCAAATAACACGATTTACAAAAAAAAAGTTTCTGCAAAACAGCTGTTTTTCTTACATCCAATCCAGCATATGCCTCCATGTGAGGCCTTAACCGGTCTGAAAGCCGATTCTAGGAGCAGAAATTTGATTTTGGACAGGATGGGATAGATAAAACGCACAGACTACGTGGTACTCGTACCTACTAATTTCCTGACATACTTGCCAACAATGTCGAATTCAAGGTTTACGATATCGCCAGGTTTTAAGTAGCCAAAATTGGTATGTTCAAAAGTGTAAGGAATGACCGCAACAGAAAAGGAATCTTTCCTCGAATTAAAACATGTAAGACTTATGCCATTCACTGAGACGGAGCCTTTTTCAACCGTCACATTTTCATTCGCGGGGTCATAGGTAAAGTCGAAAAGCCAGCTTCCATTTTCGTCATTAATGGACGTAAGGGTACCGATCTGATCCACGTGCCCTTGCACAATATGCCCGTCAAACCTGCCGTTGTTAGGCATACTTCGTTCTATATTTACAAAATCTCCCATTCGCAGACTTCCAAGGTTTGACTTCTGCAATGTCTCCTGGACGGCGGTTGCCCAATGAGAAGCTTTCTCAAGTTTGATTACGGTTAGGCACACACCATTGTGCGAAACACTTTGATCGACCTTTAAATCATGGCTGATGGGACTTGAAAAAAGGATGTTGTTGTTTGTTCCCTTCGTCTCAATCTTCTCAACCTTAGCAAGGCTTTCTACAATTCCAGTGAACATAATTTATTCAATATCATCTTGGTGAATAAACTCGCGCTAAGATAACTACTTCTTGGGCTGGTCCAATTTCATTACCGCCTCCTTTTGATCTGGCCGCACTGTCGGGTACTGAATTCCCAACTGCTCCAGGTACGACTTATACTTAACCGGATTATAATAGAATGGCTTTAGCTTGGGAGAATATTCTGTCATAATTTTTTGATTTAGATAAATCGCGGGAGTATCCTTTTCTCCGATCAGTGGTGTATACTTGATGTCCTTGGTTTGTTCCGTTCGATAGTATTCCCAGGCGTTCTTCAAAATCTCAGGTTTCAGTAGTAAATCCAACAGTGTCATCACCTCTGCCTTGGCGCCATATACTATGCCTTTGTGAGCAATCGGTGTTGCCATGGAAATAGCATTGCTCCAATGGTGACCCGGAAGCCCTGGAATATTGGAGGGGTAACGTAAAACGATCGTGGGCAAAGACCAACTTATATCAGCTATGTCATCCGATCCGCCTCCCATCGCCATCAATTGACGGCCCATGACACTGATTATTCCAGTCGGTGTTGGCAATCCCAGGGTATCAAGCTTCACAGCAAGCCCATCAATTTTGGTGGCCTTCAATTCAATCTGGGAAGCTTTGGCAAGCAACTGATCGTCGGCTGTCCAGGTGGGCAAGCCTACCTTCCTGATATTTTCATACATCGCTTGCGCTATCGGTTTGTTAAAATGACCAGGCCATGCAGATCCGAGAATATCGTAGGTGAACTTCGTATCAGTCATTAAAGCTGCCCCTTCGGCCATTTTCACTCCGACCTCAAAAAGCTTTTTGATTTCGGGATACGTGCGCTCGCGGAAATAATACCATACCGCCGCCTTGGATGGCACTACATTGGGTTGATCACCACCGTCGGAAATAACGTAATGAGAACGTTGGGTGAGTTCAAGGTGCTCTCTTCTGAAATTCCAGCCTACATTCATAAGCTCTACGGCATCCAGGGCGCTTCTTCCTCTCCAGGGCGCGCCGGCTGCATGCGCGGCGGCTCCTTCAAAATTAAATCGGACGGAAACCAATCCATTGTTTCCTGCATCACCATACGATACGGCCAGATTATTTGCCACATGCGTAAAAATGCATGCATCAACATCTTTGAAATATCCTGCGCGAATGTAAAATGCTTTTGTACCCACCAGTTCTTCAGCAACACCAGGCCAGAGCATGATGGTACCTGGAATCTTTTCTTTTTCCATGATTTTCTTCAAGGCCAGGGCTGATATGATGTTCAATGCTTGCCCTGAGTTGTGACCTTCGCCATGACCCGGCGCCCCATCAACGATAGGGTCATGATAGGCGACGCCAGGTTTCTGCGAGGCCTTCGGAATACAATCGATGTCAGAGCCTAAGGCAATTACCGGTTTACCGCTCCCCCAGGTAGCAATCCAGGCAGTGGGAACACCTGCTATTCCCTTTTGCACTTTGAATCCATTTTTTTCAAGAAGGGCAGTGAGGTAGTTGAACGTCTCAAACTCCTGAAAACCAAGTTCAGAAAAACTGAAAAGCATATCGTTGATCTGTTGACCTAAGACGGCATTCTTCTCAACTTCCAGAACAGCATCGGCCTTGAGTTTTTCAACTTGCCGCACTTCCTGTTGGGCAAACGCAAAACTCGTAATCGCAATAGCGGTACAAAACGAAATAATATTTTTCATAGGCAATTCACTTATTTTTTTGTGTGGCATTTAGTTTTTGAAGCGCTTCCTTCTGGTCGGCGCGCAACGTAGGATACTGAATTCCTAATTGCTCAAGGTATGTTTTGTATTTTGCTGGATCGTAGTAAAGGGACTTCAATTTGGGTTTGAATTCCTCCATGATCCTTTTGTTCAATGTGATCGCAGGCATGTCCTTGTCGCCAATCAAGGGTATATACTGCTGTTCTTTCGTTTGCACATTATTATAGTAATCCCACGCTTGGGTAAGAATTTCAGGCTTCAATAGAAGGTCCAACACTGTGAGTGCCTCCGCTTTTGCCCCGGCGCCAATCCCTTTGTGAGCGATGGGTGTGGCCATGGCAATGGCATCTGACCAATGATGGCCTGGAAGGTTGGGAATATTGGATGGATACGTTAGCACGATGGTCGGCAGTGACCAGGAGATATCAGAGATATCGTCCGAGCCGCCACCCAAAGAATACAATTGCCTTCCGCCTAGTATGACTGGCTTAGTGTCATTTGGCATACCAATGGTATCCACCTTCAGAGCCAGTCCTTCCATTTTTTTGGACTTCATTTCAATCTGAGTCGCCATAGCCAATTGCTGATCCTCTTCAGACCATTTAGGTATACCAACTACCTTAATATTGGCATACATCGCGGCAGCTATTGGCTTGTTGAAGTGGCCAGGCCAGGCTGAACCCAGTATTTCATAGGTAAATTTGGTATCCGTCATCAATGCGGCACCCTCAGCTGTCTTTATTCCCTTCTCAAAAAGCTTCTTGATATCCGGGTAGGTACGTTCTCGGAAATAGTACCACACCGCTGCCTTTGAAGGGACCACATTGGGCTGATCTCCTCCATCAGGAATCACATAGTGGGAACGCTGGGTTAATTCCAGGTGCTCGCGTCTAAAATTCCATCCGATGTTCATCAATTCAACAGCATCAAGGGCACTTCTACCCCTCCAGGGTGCTGCAGCAGCATGGGCCGCCTGTCCTTCAAAGGTAAACTTCACCGAAACCATGCCCTGATATCCCCCATCTCCGTAGCCAACCCCAAGATTACTGGCCACATGAGTGAAGATACACGCATCTACATTCCTGAAAATTCCTTCCCGGATATAATAGGCCTTCGTGCCGAGCTGTTCTTCAGCGATACCAGGCCAGAGCATTAAGGTACCCGGGATTTTTTCACGTTCCATGATTTTCTTCAGGGTGAGTGCAGCCACAATATTGACTGCTTGTCCCGAGTTGTGCCCTTCGCCGTGACCTGGTGCCCCGTCGACTAACGGATCATGATAGGCCACGCCTGGTTTCTGCGATGCTTTGGGGATGCAATCCACATCCGAGCCAAGGGCAATTATGGGTTTTCCCGCTCCCCAGGTGGCTGTCCATGCTGTTGGGATGCCTGCAACGCCCTTTTGAATTTTGAATCCATTTTTTTCCAGCAGCCCAGTAAGATATGTGGAGGTCTCAACCTCCTGAAAACCAAGTTCGGAGAAACTAAATAACATGTCATTGATCTGCTGACCCAGAACAAATTGCTTTTCCACTTCAATCATCGCCTCCGCCTTGAGTTTCAAAATTCTTTCATCGGTGGTGGTTTGTGCGGCGGTCCTTCCCGAAATGAATAGAAGAACTACCACGATACATGCTGAAATGAATTTCATAGGGGTTTTGGGTTTCAAGCGAGAAGGTAGAGACTTCCCTGATTCTGACAAAAACCTCTTTTATGAATGGCAGAATAGCTTTTTAAAAGATTTTGGTTTATAACATAAACTAATTTACATTTGAACCGTTAAATGTCCTATGAATCACCAAAAGCCAGTTTTAATGGATTTTTCTCATCAAACAAAATCGCTATGAACCAAAAAAATGAAACCCTCACTCCACAGGAAAGCCTGGATGTGATTACTTCAATGATCAGCCAAGCCAAGGGAAATATCAGAA